>JALUUX010000089.1 GCA_027021145.1 Candidatus Shapirobacteria bacterium | reverse complement strand
CTTTTGCCGGCGATGGTTCGCCAGCTGGGGATAAACAAACTCTGGCAGCGATTAAAAAGGCAGCCCAGAAATTAGGCGGACCAATTGATCTGCTCTTTGTCGCTTACGGAATGAAAAAACAGGAGGCATGGATTCAGCGCAATTTGCCTAAGCTACCAGTAAAACTAGCTATAGGTGTGGGAGGCGCTTTTGATTATTTGGCCGGGGTAGTTCCTCGAGCTCCATGCCGCTGGCGCCAAATGGGTTTAGAGTGGCTCTATCGTTTAATTCGCCAACCCTGGCGCTGGCGGCGTCAGCTAAATCTAATCCATTTTATCCGACTAGTATTATCCTATAACGAGGCAAAAATCCCGGCCGATCGGCAGTAAATTTTGAATTCAAAAATTGGTGCCGATCGGCACCAATTTTGGTCGGAGGTTAAGTTTTATTCGGATCAATCCCAAGAAGGCGTAAGACCACCTCGCGGCGATAGCGCCGGTCACCGCGCTTGTTAATTCGAATAGCTGGTAGTTTGCCCTGTTTGCCCCAACGCTTGATGGTGATAATTGAAACCCGAAGGAGTTCAGCTACTTCTCGAGGCGTCAACAGATCAGGGAGATCATCCAGCCGCAGCCGCCGCTTGTTCTTGACCATTACTTTAATAAGCATACCAAATTTCTCTTTTTAGATCAATTGCTGGTGTGATTATTGAAAAAACAAGATGACTTGACTATAATCAGAGCAATAACTATTAGTGGTTTTTTAGCAATGTTGCCAGTAGAACAAGCAGCTCGCTATCTTCCTCGAGATATTGTTCAAGCAATTCAGAAATCAATTCAGAAATTTGAAGAGTCAGGGGGCAGAAGTTTTGTTGAAAGTCTTGAGCCGGCATTTTTCTTAATAGGACTTTCCTGGACAGCGATGATGGCGGGAGAAGCAACCTATAAACTGAGAAAGGGTAGGGATGCAGGAGGAGAGGTGGTTTTAGGAGTGCTAGGGGCCATAGTAGCGTTAGTAACAGCGCCAGCAATGACAGAAGCGATGCGCACTATAGTTGGGCCAGGGTGGCAGCCCAACCACACTTTAATTGGGTCTGCTTCAATAGTAGTTGGTTCGATGTTATTGGCCAATCTGGAGGCGTTTCGACCTTCTGATCGGTAATGATTGAAGAAACTGGCGGATGTTGGCCTCAGTTGTCTTAATGATGCGACCAATGGCTTCTTGGGTATTAAAAGCGTTATGAGGAGTAATGAGGACATTGGGTTTTTCCCGAAGAAGATGGGCGGCAACCAATTCTTTTAAATCATCGGTTGATAAATAAGGATCAAACAATTTCTCCGGTCGATCAAGATTTTCTTCCTCTTCTAGCACATCTAGCCCAGTACCTGCTAAGATGCCTTCTTCCAGGGCCCAAAGAATTGCTTCGGTCTCAACTACTGGCCCGCGGCTGGTATTAATTAAAATGCTGCCTCTTTTCATCAGCTTGATATTCTGGCGATTGATTAAATGAAAGGTACTTTTAGTAAGGGGGACATGGAGACTGACAATATCGGCTTGACGAAGGCATGCTTCAAGAGTAACATAACGGAATTTTAGGCGCCGGGCTAATTGCTGATCAGGGTGGCGAGCCACTCCTAGCACTTTCATGCCAAAGCCGTTAGCAATTTTGACCATATATCTGCCAATATGACCCACGCCCACGACGCCCAGAGTCTTGCCTTTTAGGTCAAAACCGGTGAGGCCGGCTGGCGAAAAGCCGCCTTGTCGAACCCGAGCCACGGCCTCGGTAATTCTGCGGGAAATGGCTAGGATCAAAGCAAAGGCGTGTTCAGCAACAGTGTTTTCACCGTATGAAGGCACATTAGCAACGGTAATTTGATGTTGCTGACAATAATTGAGATCAATGTGGTCCATGCCCGTTGAGCGGGTGGCGATCAGCTTTAGCTGCGGTAATTTGCGGAGATTTTTGGAGCTCAAATCAGAGTAGATAAAGCAAGAGATGATTTCATAATTCCGGGCTTGGTTAAGGGCGGCCTCGACCTCTTGGGGGAAAATATCCGCCTTCAACCTTTTGGCGACGGTTTCAATTAGGGTTTTTTCCCAGGGTTGAACCTCAAAGAAGGCAATTTTAGCCATCAATTTAAATTTAGCTCAGTTAATTGTTCTTGTCAATCCAAGGTTCAGAAAGTGCAAGTCAGGCATGATAATCAAGTAATTAATAACAAGGATGTATTAAATGTTATAGAAGTAATAGAAGTAATTTACTAAGTAGATAGTAATCAAGTTGCCCAAGTTAATCAGGTTATTCTTGACATAGACGGAGCCAATCGGCTAAGCTAATTTACTAGATGGGGCCAACTTTAACTAAGGTTTTGGTTGAGGCAAAAATCAGACGCCTGAGTCTGAATCAATTAAAAGCCCTCTTGCTTTTATGTCAGCAGGAAAGGGGGTTGGTCTCATCAACTAAATTAGGACAAAAATTGGGAATTCAAGGCAAATCATTGGGAGGAGTTTTTTCCTCTCTTAGTCGTCAGCGTCTGGCCGGTCGACCCCTGATCATTCCTTTTGGTCGCGAGCCAGGCGCTCGTGGTCTTTGTTGGCGTGTTAATCCTGAGGTAATTTCGGCCCAAGAGTTGGCCCAACTAGTTGAGTCAATTTTAAAATTTTGGTCTAAATGAGGAGGCGATTTGGTCAAGGACTGGTTTGGTTAATTCTTCTTCGGCTGATTTTCCCCTGGGAATGGCTTTTTTTATTGGGAGGAGCAAGATTGATTCGGGCCAGGAGTCAAACCTTAACTGCTCGAGCCGATTGGCAGCAGGGCTATTTTGATCAGACCGAGGCCGAGAGCAAGGAGGGAGATTTGAGGCTCAAGCCCGCTGGGGAGTGGGTGGCTCATGCGGGCCCCCGGCCACCAATGGCTCTCAGTGCGGGTACGGCCATTGCCAGCGATGGTAATTATATCTATGTCCTCGTTCGATCCAATTACGGCAGTGATCGTCTTTTTCTTCGTTATCGACCCAAGGAAAAGCGCTGGGAGCAGTTAGCCGAATCGCCTGTGGGTACTGGTTATGGAGCTGATTTAGCCGTTTTGGGCAATTATATCTATGCCATTTTTGGCGGTTATCAAAAAGAGTTTTATCGTTATTCCATTATTAATAATTCTTGGGAGCAATTGGCTAGTGCCCCAGATCTAATTTATGCCGGAGGCTCTCTGGCCACTGATGGCACTTATCTTTATGTCCTGCGCGGGGCCAATACCACTGACTTCTGGCGCTACGATCCTAGCAGTGATTCTTGGTCAGTCCTGGCCAATCCGCCAGCCACTATCTATCACGGCGCCACTTTAGTTTACAAAAACGGCTATCTTTACACTCCTCGGGGTAACAATCAATACACTTTTTATCGTTACGATATTAGTAATAATTCTTGGTCTACCATGACCAGTTCGCCGGTACCCTTTTACGATGTCCATAATGCCGATGTGGTTGGCGACTATATTTACATCCTCCGCGACCGCAACACCAATACTTTTTATCGCTATAGCATCACTAACGACAGCTGGCAGAGTCTGACCAATACGCCGTTGGCCACTCGTTATGTTGGGGTGGTTTATTCTGCAGCCGACGGCTATCTCTATGTTTTTCGGGGCAATGGGAGCTATGATTTCTGGCGCTATGATCTTAATAACGATCAGTTTTTGGGCCCGGACGATCTTCCGGTGACGCCGGGCAGTGGGGCCGATCTGATTTATTACAATGGTTATCTTTATTTAACTCGCGGCCGCAATTACAGCACCTTTTATCGTTATAATCTCAGCACTGATTCTTGGCAACAGTTGGCCAACGCTCCGGCCAGCTTTAATGATGATACTAAAGGAGTTGAGGCTGGTGGTTATCTTTATTTTTTCCGTGGTTCGGGCTATTCCAGTTTTTATCGCTATGATCCGGCCACTAATACTTGGACAACTTTAGCTGATGCTCCGGCGGCAGTGCGCTATGGTGCTAGTTTGGTTTATCCCGGGAGTGGTGATTACATTTATGCCACTCGGGGATCTTACACTCGTTATTTCTGGCGTTATTCGATTAGTAATAACTCTTGGGATGATTCTGGGGCGGCTGATCTGCCCGACAACGCTGAAGCTGGTCACGGCGCCCGATTGGTCACTGACGGAACCGATATTTATTATCTCTCGGGTGCTCGCACCGCCGAGATTTTGAAGTACGATATCAGTCAGGACAGCTGGACCAAGCTTAATGATTTGCCCTACGCTCCTTTTTGGGGGACTGATGCCGCTTATTACAACGGCAAGATTTATGTTCAAGCTGGTTGGTATAAAGCCGATGTTTGGGAGTATGATATTGCCAATAATTCTTGGCGTTGGTTGGGAGAGATGCCCACCGACTATGCCTATGATTTGGGTCCTTATAACGGCGGCTCTCTGGAATATGTGCCTGATGGGGGCAATCACTATCTTTATTCGATGATGGGGCGAGACATCACTTATCTTCAAACTTATCAAATTAATGGCAATAATAATTATCCGGCGAGTGGTACTTGGACTAGTGAGCCGATCGATTTAACTTATGTTGCTTCTTGGAGTAGCCTGAGCCTTGATGCAGATACGCCTGGCGATAGTAGCGTTACTCTCGAAACCCGCAGCAGTACTGATCGGGAAAACTGGTCCTCCTGGCAAACTGTTTCCGGGGGAACAATCAGTTCGCCGGCGCGGCGTTATCTCCAAATCCGGTTAACTCTCAATGCCACCAGCGATCAGAGTCAAACCCCCGTGGTTCATTCCTTAACAATTAATTATCTGGGCGATGAAAATCCGCCCAGCAATCCGACCAGTTTTAGTGGTTCTTCTCAGCAGGTGGGTGGGAGTAGTTTAACCAGTGGAGAGACCTATAATTATCAACATCCCTATTTCACTTGGTCGGGTGCCAGTGACGGAGAAACAGGCGTGGCCGGCTACTATGTCTATTTTGGCTCCAATCAAAATGCTGATCCAGAAACAGATGGTGTTTATCAAACTTCAACTTCTTATCTAGTGACCACCGCCCTAACCAATGGCACTTATTACCTGCGACTTAAAACTAAAGATTTGGCCGGTAATGTTTCCGCGGCGACCACGGGTTTTGTTTATAACTATCAAGGAGTAGGGGCTCAAAGTTTGACGGTGGCCAACGACGGTGAATTTACGGGGACGGCTACCAACATTGCTACCAGCGGCGGTCAGATTAAATTAGCCAGTAAGGCTGGTTTTTGGCTTGAGGAGAGGTTGACTAATTCGCCAGCTCGGGTTCATGGAGGCGGCAGTTTGGCTTATGTAGCGGCCACCAATAAGCTTTATCTTTTGCCCGGTGGCAACACGACTAATTTCTATGAATATGATCTTGAGAGTGATACCTGGACTCAGTTAGCCAATACTCCGGCGGGAGTTTATTACGGCGGTGAAATTGTGGAAGGACCTTCGGGCTATCTCTATGCTTTGCGAGGCTATAACACCACTAGTTTTTGGCGCTACGATATTGCTAATGATACTTGGTCTGACGGTGATGCCGCCGACTTGCCTCAAACAGCTTATTATGGGGCCTCTTTGGTTTATGATGGTAGTCGTTATATTTATGCCCTTCGAGGCAATAATGACGATTCTTTCTTTCGTTATGATCCTCAGACTGATACTTGGGAAGGATTGGCTTCAGCTGATTTTGGCGCCACTACCTACCAAACTAATAATTATGTCCATCTTGGTGGTGATTTAGCTTACAATGGAAGCGATACCATTTATGCCATTCAGGGTGGTGGGCGCACTGGCTTTGCGGCTTATGATATCATGTCTGATTCTTGGACTCGGCTTCCTAACCTGCCGGCCCGACCTTATTACGGTGCCCAGATCGAGTACGACAGCGACACCAATAGCATTTATTACTTGGCTGGCTGGTACACTCCCTTTTTGTTTAAGTTTGATCTCGGCGCTCAGGAGTGGAGTCAGTTAGAGTCGGCGCCGACTAATGGAATCGGTTATGGCGGGGCGATGAGAAATGCTGGCGGCAGTCTTTATATTTTGCGGGGTTGGAACTCTTATAGCTTTTATAAATATAATCTCAGCAAGAGTTCGTGGCTGATTCCTACCCGAGGTTTGTTTGGTGGCCTCTTTCGGGGGACTGATTACCGTAATTTTAGTTATGGTGCTGATATTGTCAAAGGTTCGGGTAATTACTTTTATCTGGTTCGGGGCAATTACGATAACCTTTTTGTTCGCTGGGATGCGGCTACTGGCGAGACAGTGCGCCTGGCCGATGCACCGGCCGGCTTTTATATTGGTGGTGCCTTGGGCTATGATTTGGTTAACCAAAAGATTTATGCAGTGACGAACTATAATAACCGCAAGCTCTATGTTTATGATTTAGCCACTGATACTTGGAGCGAAGAAACTAACGACCCGCCACCCTATGATTCCAGTGCCGGCAGTTCATTTGCTTTTGATGGGAGTCGGTATCTCTATTGGATTCGGGGTGGAGGTGGTAGTCAATTTTATCGCTATGATCCTCAGGCAGCTGCTGGCAGTCGCTGGCAGCAGCTAGCCAACGCGCCGGCGGGTTTCTATTACGGGGCCCAGTTAGTTTATAAAAATGGTTATGTTTATGCTCTTCGGGGTTATAATGCCAATCCTAATCCTCTTTATCGTTATGATCCTGATACTGATAGCTGGACCACTCTCTCATCAGTGCCTGATGCGATTTATAATGATGGGTTTTTAGTTGATGGTGGGGGTGATTATCTCTATGCTTGTCGCGGAGCCAATACTTCTTCCTGTTATCGTTATTCAATCAGTCAAGACTCTTGGGAGGCAATTGCTGATATTCCAGCTCAAATTTATTACGGTGGAGCAGCAGCCAGCGACGGCAACAGCAAAATTTATGTTATTGCTGGTAGCGGTTCTAATACCTATCAAGATGGAATTTATACCTATATTATGGCCACCAATAATTCTTCTTTTGAGGAGTCGGGCACCTATATCTCTCCGGTTCACGACCTGACCGCGGTTTATCAGTTTGCCAATTTAAGTTTGACTTATACTTCAGCCAGTAATACCACCCTTAGAGTTTATACCCGCTCTTCAGCTGATAACCAGAACTGGTCTTCTTGGGCGGAAGCGACTTCGGCCAGAGCGATTGGTAATAATTATACTTACAAAATCAATTCGCCCGCTAATCGTTATCTTCAGGTTAAATTTGTTCTTACTAGTGGCGATGGAGTTTACTCGGGAGTGATTGATGATTACACCATTAATTATTATCAAGATACTCAAGCACCGACTAATCCAACTAGTTTAACGGCCTACAATACTGCCACCAAGAGCGCCACTTTGACTTCAGGCAATTGGTATAACTTTGAAGCTCCTCTCTTTGACTGGCCGGCGGCAGAGGCAACCGGTGGGGCAACGGACACTGCCAGCGGTTCTGGAGTCTTGGGTTATTATGTTTATTTTGGTACTGATCAGGAAGCTGATCCCCAGTCAGAGGGGACTTGGACCACTGAAACGGAGTACACCGCCTCCAGTCTAACTTCGGGGGAGACTTATTATTTGCGAATCAAAACCAAGGACCAAGCCGGTAATGTTAGCGCTAACTCCTGGACTGCTTTTGTCTACAAGTTTGACAATGAAGCACCCACTAACCCCCAAACAGTAACTGCTGATCCGCCGGGTTACTCGGCCACTAATAGCTTTGACTTTTCTTGGTCAGGAGCCACCGATAGTGCTTCAGGGATTGTTCAATATTGTTATAAAACTGGGGCCACTAATGCCCAAGAAACTTGTACCAGTAGCACTTCAGTTGAGGGAATTAGTGCTTATCAGACCGGAGTCAATACCTTTTATGTTCGGGCCAAAGATGCCGCGGGTAATTTTTCCGGAAGTTATGCTACTGCCTCTTATTATTATAATTCCACGGCCCCTTCGCCGCCCCAGAATTTAACGGTCAGTCCAGCCAGTAATAGTATTAATGAATTTGCCTTCTCTTGGGATCCACCGGCCTCTTACTATGGTTCTCAAACAGGCTTGCGCTATTATTACTCAATCAATAATTTGCCTACGGCTGATAATGTCAATCAGGTGGGTTTAACCCAGACTTATTTACCGGCTGGCCCCTATGCCACTCACAAAGGAACCAATTATTTTTATGTCGTCGCTAAAGACGAGGCAGGCAATATTGACTATAATCTTTATTCGGTAGTGACTTTCACCGCTGATACTAGTGCGCCCGGCATTCCTCGTAACATTGAAATTGGCGATCTTTCGGTTAAAGCAACTAAGAGTTGGCGCCTGGCGATTTCCTGGGACGAGCCGAGCGCCACTGGTTCAGGAGTGACTAAGTATAAAGTTTATCGGTCGACTAGCGACGGGGCTGATTGTCGAACTGACTTTTCTGATTTCAGTCTGATTGCCACTACGACCACCACCTCTTATGTTGATGCTAATTTAGTCCAGCAAACCTATTATTATTGTGTCACGGCCTGCACTTCGACTGACGATTGTTCGGCTGTTTCTGATACTGTTTCCAAGTATCCCGACGGTCGCTGGTTGGTGCCGCCCGATCTGACGGCCAGTCCCTCAGCCACGGTTAAAACCAAATCAGCCATTATTACCTGGAGCACTTCTCGAACTTGCAATTCTTTTGTTAAATATGGCACCAGCTCAGGGGATTATGGCGAGGAGGTCGGCTCTTCTGAACAGGTCACTTCCCATGAAGTCGAGCTCACTGGGCTTAATCCAGGGACAACTTATTATTATAAAGTGCTCTGGACCGATGAGGATGGCAACACCGGCGAGTCGGATGAATACACTTTCACTACCAATCCAGCTCCTTTTGTCTCCTCAGTTAAAGTCAGTGATGTTGGTCTCTATTCTGCCTATGTTACTTTCACCATTGCCCATGCCACCAAGGCCAAGATTCAATATGGTCGCACTACTTCTTATGGTGGAATCGAAGAGATTGCTACCTCTCGTAATAAGGGTACCTATACCGTTAAACTTGACAATTTAACCGATGGCACGACCTATCACTTTCGCATTATTGGCGAAGATGAGGAGGGCAATGAGTTTGTTGGCGATGATTACACTTTTGAGACTTTGCCCGTACCCAAGATCTTAAAAGTTAGGCTTCAGCAAGTAGTGGGTTTGCCTACGGCTACAGTTAGATTGCTGTGGCAGTCTAATACCGAAATTTCTTCAATCGTTACTTATTACCCGGCTGACAATCCTGAGCGAGCCCGAGATAAAATTGATCTCCGATTAACCAAAAATCATGAGATGATAATTCAAAATTTAGCGGATGAGACCGAGTATGTTTTTATTATTAAAGGGCGCGATGTGGCTGGTAATGAGGCTCAGTTTGCTCCCCAGCGACTCGAGACGGCCACTGATATTCGGCCACCAGAAATCGAAGATTTGAGCGTGGAGGCAACTATTACTGGAGCTGGAGAGGAAGCTCGGGCCCAAATTATTGTTAGTTGGAATACTGATGAACCGGCGACAACTCAAGTGGAGTATGGTGAAGGGACAGGTTCGACTTATAATAATAAAACTCAAGAAGATGGGAATTTGACCATGAATCATGTTGTTACTATTACTGATTTAATTCCGTCTAAGGTTTATCACCTGCGGGTTTTGTCTAAAGATAAGGCGGGTAATTTGGGCCAGTCGTTTGATACCGTGGTGATTACCCCCAAGGCTACCAAAAGTGCCCTTAGTTTAGTAATTGAAAATCTTTCAAAAACCTTTGGTTTTTTGGGGGGATTAGCTGTTCCTAATCAATAAGATGGGGGCAAAAACAAAAAGAACCAAAAAACAACCACTAGTAGAAACAAGAGCGCTATCCAAGGCTTTTCCGGTTGGCGATCAGGCAGTGGAAGTGCTTAAGGGGATTGATTTGGCAATTTATCCGGGCGAATTTGTGATCATTTTTGGCCCCTCAGGTTGTGGTAAATCAACTTTACTCCATTGTCTTTTGGGCCTGGAGCCGCCTACTAAAGGGCAGGTTTTGGTTGAGGGGCAGGATTTTTATCAGAAAACTGAGGATCAGCGAGCCCAGTATCGCAAGCAGCGGGTAGGGATGGTTTATCAGCAACCACTTTGGATTCGGGCGTTGACGGTTTTTGACAATGTCGCTTTTCCTTTGCGTTTGTTGGGATGGAGAGAAGAGTTAGTCAGAAAGAAAACAGAGGCGATGTTGACTTTGGTTGGGATGCTTGATTGGCGGGATTATTTGCCGACCGAGTTATCTTCAGGCCAACAACAAAAAGTTTCTTTGGCGCGAGCCTTGGTTATTGACCCAATTTTGATTGCGGCCGACGAACCAACGGGTAATTTAGATACAGTCTCTGGTCAGGAGCTGATGGAAACTTTCTTGAATCTTAATCAAGCCGGCAAAACCATTTTGATGATTACTCATGATCTGGAATATCTTAAATATGCCAGTCGAATTTTCCATATGATTGATGGCCGAATTGTTAAAGATTATCGTCGGCCCCATCGGGATTCGACCCAAATAGTCAAATCTAAAAAAGCGGCTGACCAGCTGGGAACAGCTGATGTCCGCGATCCTGAATTTCTGGCTCGATGGGGAATTTAAGATGAAACTAGTTCGGTTAATTAAGATCGTAAGTCACCAGTTTTGGCTTTACCTAAGCTTTTTCTTGTTGCTCTTAATCTTTTTATTGGAAAAGGCAATTTCGTTTTTGGCCCACAGACCAGGATTTAATCGGTTGTTTTCTCGCCTTCGATTCTGGTGGCAACGACATTTAGAGACTAAGTTCGTTGGCCTCGTTGATCGTCTTGATGGCCATCAGGAAAATGAAGTCAGGCGCTCCTATTTGATTCAATTAGCCTACAAAAACATGAGCCTAAAGAAAGCGCGGTCTTTGATCACCGTTGGTGGGATGGCGATGGGAATTGGGGCCATTGTTTTCTTGGTTTCTCTTGGTTATGGTATTGAGCGCTTGGTTATTGCTCGAGTGGTTCGTTTGGAAGAGTTGAAAATGGCCGATGTTTCGCCCGGCGAATCAACCAGCTTGCGCTTGAATGATGAAGCTATCAAGCGCATCAGTCAGATTGAGGGGGTGGCCAAAGTTATTCCGGTAGTTTCCGTGGTTGGCCGAGTTAAATTTAATAACGCTGTGGGTGATGTGTTGACCTATGCCGTGCCGCGGGAATATTTGGATTTGAGTCAGGTCAAGTTGGTTCAAGGTCAGATCTTTGAGAGCAATCAAATTGGTTGGCAACCAGGAATGGGTCGGGTGGCGGGAGCAGAGGCTAAGTTGATTGAGGCTCACTATGGTCAAAAAGTTCAGCCTCGGCCAGTTCGGTTTAATCTTAATCCTGAGAAAGCAGTTTTAGTTTGGGCCCGACCTTCGCGGCAGGCCAAGATTTTGGGTTATACCCATCGCTTAGAGGGCGGCTTTCTTGGTTGGCAGTACTGGGGCAGTCGCTATTACTCTCTTGATCAAACTGGCTATGCCGCTTATGATCCAGAGAGGAAGGTGATCTTAGGCCGCTGGCTCAAGGCCAAGGTGCCTTTATTTGAGAAAAACGCCCAGGAGGAATTGGTTCCTCAATTGGATGATTGGGGTCGGCCGGTTTGGCAATGGGGCTGGTTGATGGAGCGAGAGGCTCAGATTTTGGCCGTTGAGCCCGAGGTTGGGGGTCGAATTCTGGGGGAGGCAACTAGTTCAGCTGAAGCTTCACCTTCGGCCGAGCTGGCCTGGGAAACAGTGGTGGTGAGCACCGATTCGGCAGGGATTGAGTGGGTGGCGCTTCGAGCCAGTGATTCGGCCCAAAAGAAGCAGGAGCTGGTTCTAAAATTTGAACAAAAGCCAGAGGCCAAGACAGTTATTTCCTCAGCTATGCTCCGCATGTTTGGTCTTAAACCCCAAGAAATTATTGGTCAGAAATTAACCATTTCTTTTATTATTGTCAAAAGTTTGATGCCTGAAATTGAGACCAAAGTTCTTTCCGAGGAAGTTGACTATCAAGTAGTGGGAGTTATCGAAGACGAAACTGCCCCTTATCTTTATGTCCCCTTGGTCGATTTAAGAAAAGTGGGGATAACTAATTTTTCTCAACTGCGAGTAGTGGTTGAGGACCAAGAGCGGTTGGCAGCGGTAAGGAAGGAAATCGAGACTCTTGGTTTTCGTACCTCCAGTACTGTTGATACTGTGGCCCAGATCGATCGCCTGTTTAAAAATGTTCGCTTGCTTTTGGGAATCTTAGGTATGGTGGCTTTAGCAGTGGCCGTTCTGGGAATGTTTAATACCCTAACTGTTTCTTTATTGGAGCGGACTCGAGAAATTGGGGGAATGAAAGCCATGGGGATGGTTTCTGCTGAAATTAGGGACTTATTTTTAGCCGAGGCAATGATTATGGGATTGTCTGGTGGTGTTGGAGGCTTAATTTTAGGCTTTTTAGGTGGTAAAATCTTATCAATGGCAGTTTCGTTGTTGGCTCTAACCAGGGGACAGGGGTTTCTTAATCTTAGTTATATTCCTCCCTTTTTTATTGTTTTTATCCTCATCGCTTCGTTTATAGTGGGTTTATTAACCGGTCTTTACCCGGCGCGGCGGGCGACTAAAATTTCGGCTCTTAACGCTTTACGCTATGAGTAAGAAAAATAGAACTCATTGGGGATTCTTTTTTCTTGGTCTCAGTTCGCTTTTTTGGCTAATCTTTCGTTCTGGGCGCAAACCGGATCGGCTTCGCTATCCTTGCCAACAGTTGGCTCTTAGTAATAGCCTGGCCTTCTTTTCCTGGTTAGCGGCCCTGGCCACAGGCCGCTGGCTTTTGCCCCGAGTGAAATTTTGGCTCCGATTGGCAATTGTCTCTTTTAGCCTTTTTCTTTTGATCGCCGGCTTGAAAACTTATCGTCTCTGGCAGCAGCGGCGTTTGGCGCGGGTGATTTGGGGTCAAGCCCAGGCTTCTCGGGTGGTTTGGATCACTGATCCGCGAGCGGCTCAGGGTTGGCGCAATCATTCTTGGGAGGAAAAGGTCGATCAGGCAGTGGCCAATCAAATGGTGGAAGAAGCTCTGCGGGCGCTTACCGGCCAGAGTTCTGCTGCCCAAGCTTGGACCTGGCTCTTTCAGCACCATAATGCCGACGGTCATGATTATCGACCAGGGGAGAAAATCGCTATTAAGATCAATTTTAATAATCGCCATAATTATGAGCAAAATTATAATCCCAGTATCCAAGTGATTCGGGCCCTGTTGCGAACTCTGATTGATCTCAAGGGAGTTCGCCAGGAGGATGTGATTGTCTATGACACTTCACGGCCATTTGTTGATTATCAAATTGACGGCATTCGGCGTTATTATCCTCAGGTGGTCTTAAATCCTGATCATCCCAATGGGCCCGATAGCTACGGTTGCACCGGTTCTTCTGAGTCAGTTCGGGGCGCTGCCTTAGGCCAGACTTTAGCTGATGCCACCTATTTAATTAATATGCCCTTGTTGCGAACCCATTCGGCGGCCGGCGTTACCCTTTCTTTTAAAAACCACTTGGGCAGTACCTGTCAGCCTCGAAATTTTCATGGCGCCTTTTTTAACACCAGCCCTGAAACTAATTCCCTAGTTGAGCTCAACAGTCATCCCTATATTCGCGATAAAACGATTTTAATTTTGGCGGACGCGATTTATGGTTTGCGAGCTGGTGGGCCCAGCGGCGATCCTGATGGGAGCAATGGAATCAAGCCTTATCCCAACTCGATTTTTGCTAGCCAAGATCCGGTCGCAATTGATTCGGTGATGGCGGATTATTTAGAGTCGTTGGATGCCCGAATGACGCCTAGCGGCAACGACCCCCGCACTTATTTGCGCGTGGCTGCTGCCGCTGGTTTAGGCAACCACAGCACTAGTTGTCAAAACGGTCAGTGTCAGTTTCAGTATCCCAATATTGACTTGATTCGTTGTCAACAGACTTGTTCTGGTTCGCCGCCGGTGACGACGACAGCCACGCCCAGTCCTACTCCCACTCTGGAGGCAACGGCCACTCCTCGGCCCACGGCTACCGCCACTCCTCCACCAACAGCGACTCAGCCACCGTTCTGTCTCAGTTGTCCGGCTGACCGTCCGGCTCACCAGCAAGGTAATGCCAATTGTGACGCCGAAATTGATTTGATTGATTTTGCCTTCTGGTCTGATGTCTATCAGCGTCGACTTGAGGGAGAAGCGGTGGCGGCCGCCGAAGCGGCTCGGGTAGATTTCAATTGTCAGCCAACTGATGAGACTCATCAAGTTGATTTGGTTGATTTTTCAATTTGGCAACAAAGTTATCAGGCCCAGCTTGACTAGGGGAGAGGATGAGGGGATGGCGTGGCCTTTGGTGGTTGACTGGTCTTGGTTTAAGTTATTGGTCAAGCCAACGACTCAATCCCATCCCGGTCTTTCTTTGGTTAGGAGTAACTCTCTGGCGTTGGGGTTGGTCGGGACCGTTAATTTTGCCTTTGGCTTTTTGGATTGATTGGCTCTTTCGCTGGCCTTGGGGCCAAACGGCTTTAATCAGCCTCGCCGGCTTTTTCTTGCTGACTCAGCTTCGCCGAGTGATTAATTTCTAGTTTTGGCCCCAAAAAAGCCCGAGCCCCTGGTTAGCTGGTTGGTAGCTCGGGCAAAAAGCTTGTTATTTAAGCTCTACTTTGGCGCCGGCTTCTTCGAGCTTTTTCTTGGCCTCTTCTGCCTGTTCTTTCTTAACCTCGGTCAAAACTTCGGCGGGTGTCTTTTCCGTCATTTCTTTCGCTTCTTTCAAGCCTAGATCAGGCTTGATTTCGCGCAGCGCCTTAATGACGGCAATCTTATTGCTTCCCGTTTCAGTTAAGACGACGGTGAAAGTGGATTTCTCTTCGCCCGTGCCTTCTTCTGCTCCTCCAGCTCCTGCTGCCGCGGCGGCTACTGGTGCGGCTGCTACTGCCTGAACGCCAAACTTGTCTTCTAGCGCCTTGACTAATTCAGAAAGTTCTAAAACTGATAGTTGAGCAATTTGATCAATAATTTTTTCTAATTTAGGA
Source organism: Candidatus Shapirobacteria bacterium (assembly GCA_027021145.1). Taxonomy (GTDB): domain Bacteria; phylum Patescibacteriota; class Microgenomatia; order UBA12405; family JAHJSD01; genus JALUUX01. Next base: position 8,518 of record JALUUX010000089.1, on the reverse strand, counting down.
TCGAGCTGAGTCTCTTTTTCTTCTTGGGTTTCTTTGGCTTGTTTTTGATCATCGGCCATGATATTCACCCCCTTTTAGAATAAACAAATAAATAAAACTTGATTCTTGCTCAAACTCGAATTAAGCAAATTAGTTTTGCTTCTCGGCGATTTGTTTTAAGACTAAGACTAATTTAGTTTGGTTAAATTTTAACCCTTGGGCTAGTCGAGCTAGAGGATTAGCCAGGCCGCCGACAATCTGAGCCAGCAAGGTTTCGCGACTAGGAAGTTTAACCAGCTGCTTGAGTTGGGTTTGAGCTAAAACCCGGCCCTGATAAAGACCAATTTTGAATTCTGGTTTTTCCAGTTGTTTGGCAGTTTCGTCGACCAATTTTAAGGGCGAAATCTCATCTTCGTAAGCAAAAACTACGGCTGTTGGGCCGGTGAGCTTTTGGTCTAAAGCAATGCCTAATTGGGCCAAAGCCCGCATAATTAGGGTATTTTTAACTACTTGAATGGCGCCGCCGGCTTCTTTGACTTGGTGGCGAAGGGTGGCCAATTGTTCGGCGGTCAAACCTTGATAATCGATCAAGGCCACCGCCTTGGCGCTTTTTAGTTTTTCCGCCAAATCTTGAACAGCAAAAATTTTTGCCTGATTAACCATATTATTCCAACTTAAACTTAGACTTCAACTTCTTTTAACCTTAATTTAAACTTAAACTTAAAAAAGCCTCGGCTCACCGAGGCGAATAAATTGCCCATTAAAGAATTGCATGGCCCAATAATTCTGCCTCGGTGGGGTGTTTAAGGCCGAAGCGTCGGCCACCCACGGTCTTTGGCGATTTCGCCCTTAAGTATACTGTCCGATTTAGCCGCTGTCAAGGAGGACAACCAAAATTCCGGCCGATCGGCAGCAAATTTTGAATTCAAAAATTCGTGCCGATCGGCACTAATTTTTGTCAACTCCTTTTCGATTAATCAAGTTTTCCAAGATCCACCAGCGGCGCTTTTTCTCTTGGGGAGGAACTTCATCGGGGTAAAGTTGAGCGGCAATTGTGCCTGGTCGAGGCGAGTATTTGCCAATAAAAGCGCGAGCAAAATTGACTTGGCGACAGAGTTTGACGGTGCGCTCAAAAGCAGCTTTATCTTCGCCCGGAAAACCAACAATAATATCAGTGGTAATTTTAACGCCCGGAATGCTTTGTTTTATTTTCTTAACCAGGGCCAAGTATTCTTCGACTGTGTAGGGCCGCCGCATGCGCCGAAGAATTTCGTTATCGCCCGACTGAACCGGAAGGTGGATGGTCCGGGAAATATTTGGGTGTTTAGCAATTACCTCAATTAACTGATCAGAGAAATCCCATGGGTTGGCGGAGACGAAGTTGATGGTTGCCTGAGGAGCGAGTTGGGCTACTAGAGCCAGTAATTGAGCAAAAGTTTTAACTTTTCCCTTGCCTTTCCATGAGTTCACTGTTTGGCCCAAAAGAAGGATTTGGCGATAACCTTGACTGAGGAAGCGATTAACTTCAGTTAAAATTTCGGCTGCCGGTCGATAGACTTCTGGGCCGCGGGCATAAGGAACGATACAGTAGGAGCAAAGTTGATTGCAGCCTTGAGAAATTGGAATTTTGGCCCAATCTGCCTGGGCATCGTCTTCTAGCTGGAGGCAGCCTAAATCAGCCAAAAACTTGGTTTCGATTAAGTCTTCGGTGAGCTTAATAGTTACTTGGGGACCAACCCGCTTTCTCAAACGCTCAAGATTGGTCTTTTTTTGACCCCGCAAGGCCCAGCCAGCCAAACAACCAGTAAGGACGATTTGGACATTTGGACATTTGGACATTTGGGCACTTAAGTTTCTTATCAACCCATAAACGCGGTTCTCGGCTGATTGGCGAACAATACAGCTATTGATGACGATTAGATCGGCTTGATCAATGCTGGCGGCTCGCTGATAACCCTGTTTTTCTAGGGTAAGAGCGATTCGCTCGGAGTCGGCCTGATTCATTTGGCAGCCAAAGGTCTTAATCCAATAGCGCTTCAGCTTCATGATTTTAATTATACCCTAACAAATTTATTGACTTGTGGGGTATAATCATAAATTATGAGACATGAAAAAAGGGATCTAAACCGCCTAGAAGTTTTTGGGCCGGCAAGTATGAAGGTGGTGGTGGATGGGAGTGGAAGAGTTAAGGTGGTATCATGCCGTGGATTCGAACTACCGGATCCCGGAGAACCATTAGGATTAGGTTCTGAACATAAGAGACGAGAAGTTAGCGGAGCGGGGACACTTCGCAGCTTAACCCTTAGGGATAGGGTGGCGATATCGGCAGCTCGAGTGATGCCAGTAATCAATTTGGCAGCATGGCTTATGATTAACCACGCCTCCGGACCTAATCCCTATGTAAATGGACCTGATGCTGACCCTTTGGCTGCCTTTTTTTATCGCTGGGGCCCGAAGAGTACTCTTGACAGCTTTTGGCTTATAGGCATTCTGGCCAATTGGGCTTCGGCAGAAATGTTTCACTCTTGGGTTAAATCTTGGGTTGAGGGTCGCCGGGCAAGTTTAAGAAGAAATAAGAAGAAATAGTTTAATTTATCTGTTGAAAACAATTACTTGAACAATGGGCGTTTCTTGGTATAATAACCTACCACGGCCTGAAGGGCCGCGGCATTCCTAGCGGAAAGGTTTGTTTTTGTTCGTTCATGGCCGAAGCATCGGCCTTTTTGCGAACGGCAAAATAGGAGACACTAAAAGTTTGTTAGTTGGGGGAATGACTTATGCCATCTAATAGAGAGGGGCTTACCTACCAGGTTCCGATTAATTTGGCGCTGGCCATGGCTGATATAGAAGTAACAGAAGGGGAAGGAGTTGAAATAATAGGAGAAGATGTGGGGGCTCTCCAGGAAAAATTTGCCTCTTTGCGTAGAGGAAAAGAAGTTAGTGGTTTGTTTGTTCGAGTGAGAATCCCTCCTGCTGATAGATTAGGAAAGGTCGATCTTAGTAGACTTAATCTTAGCGACGATGAAGAAGAAGAGATGAATGAGTTGCTTAGTGATCCAAGAGGCAAATTACTTGTTTATTGGGGAAGGGTCGATAACAACTTATCAACAAAGTACATGATATAACCAAATTTTTTGGTTAGAGTAAGTAACTCTGTTAACTAAATTTGGCTGTTTTAGAATTATTAATTCTATTGTTGTGGTTGCTTCCAGGGCGGAGTTGTGTTAATTTAGAAAAGGGTGGAAATGTCTTCAAGAGAAAGAGGAGTAATTTTCTTTCCCTATGGGGATTCGAGCGATGTTAGGGCCACTTATGATGGTGCGATAGTAAGAATTAAGGGTTGCCCCTTGGCGCCGTATTGTGGTAATCGAAACAATAGAAAGCGATGCAGGCATTTGGGCTTGCTTCAGTCTCTTCGATTGTCTCTCTCTGGTAATTATGGAGGAAGAGTTAACGCTGTTCTCTGCCAGGTTGATTATTCTTGATTTCTTGAGGAGCCTTAATTAAGATAAAAAGACATGGCCATTGATAAGAAACCTGATTTTTCCACAGTTATTATCGGTTCTGGGCCGGCGGGATTGACCGCCGCCATTTATTTAGCTCGGGCCGGGATTAAGCCCGTAGTTCTTAGTGGCAATCGTCTGGGTGGCCAGCTAGGTATGGCGGCCAAAGTAGAGAACTTTCCTGGCTTTCCAGAAGGCATCCCTGGAGGCCAACTGATGTTGCGGATGCGCCAGCAAGCCGAACGATTTGGTGTGGAGATTGTTTTGGTCCAAGCAAAGAAAATCATTGCTGCCAAGTCTTTTGAATCAGGCAAAGATCAAGACCAAGCAGGATTTGTAGTTGTCACTGACAAGGAAGAAATTAGGGCCCAGGCGATTATTATTGCTACCGGCGCTTCAGCCCGCTGGTTAGGTGTGCCCGGAGAAAAGCGCTGGCGTGGTCGCGGAGTTTCTTTTTGCGCCACCTGCGATGGCCCCTTTTTCCGTGACAAAGTGGTGGCGGTGATTGGTGGAGGAAATACGGCTTTAACCGAGGCCTTGTTTTTGGCTCGGCTGGCCCGCCAAGTTTTTTTGATCCATCGGCGCGAGCATTACCGAGCCGAGAAAATTCTTCAAGAGCGCCTTCGTCAGGAGAAAAAAATTATTCCGTTATTTAATACCCAAGTAAAAGAGTTTTTGGGTCAGGAGCGGCTGACTCATTTACGACTTGAGTCGCGCTTAGTGGTCGAAACCGGCGAATATCAAGAGGAAATTGCTCGTTACCCCGACCAGTACGGCGACCAAAAATCAGGCCGATCGGCCAGAAATTTGGTTCCTGATCAAAGTTTCCAATGGCAATTAGCGGTGGATGGCGCTTTTGTCGCCATTGGTCACCGCCCTAATACCGCCTTTCTTAAGGGTTTTTTGGAATTGGACGAGAAGGGTTACATCAAGACCAAAAATGAGGTTTTTACCTCAATTGAGGGAGTTTTTGCTGCTGGTGATTGTGTTGATTATCGTTATCAACAGGCAGTAACAGCAGCAGCTATGGGTTGCAAAGCGGCCCTAGAAACTGAGAGGTTTCTTAGTAATCTCAAATCTCAAAAGTCAAAAGTCAAAAGTGCAAGTAAAAAGTAAAAAGTTTTTAAGCATGAAAAAAGATGACCTGAAGAAGAGAAGTTTTTTGTTTTCCTTAAGGCTGGTTAAATTAGTGAGTCAACTACCAAATTCTCGTATTTATTGGGTTTTGGGTGATCAGTTATTAAGAGCAGGAACATCAATTGGAGCCAACATTATCGAAGCCCAAGCGGCTTCCAGTCGCCGTGATTTTATTCGCTTTTATGAGATCGCTTTAAAGAGTGCCAACGAAACAAAGTATTGGCTTGAATTATTAGAAAAAGGAACTGGAGTAGCGAAAGAGGAATTAAAGCTTCTTCTTAGAGAAGCGACTGAGCTGGCTAATATCTTAGCCGCCAGCCTTTTAACTCTAAAGGGAAAAAGAAAATTATAGTTTTAACTTTTAAGCTGCACTTTTGCGCTTTGAGTTTTGACTTTTAAGTTTAAAAAATGAAATTGCCCAATTCAATTCAAAATTTAATTGCTGTTTTCGAGCAGTTGCCTGGGATCGGGCCCAAAACTGCCGCTCGGCTAACTTTTTATTTATGGCAAACCCCCAATCATTTTGTCGAGAGATTTGCTCAATCCCTCCTGGATCTGAAGCAAAAGACAAAGCAATGCTCGATTTGTTTTAATCTTGACGAAACTGATCCTTGCTCGATTTGTGCTGATTCCCAGCGCGATCAGACTCTGATTTGTGTCGTTGAGCGCCCCCTGGATATTATTGCTTTCGAGCGCATGGGCGATTACCGCGGCGTTTATCATGTTTTAGGAGGGGTGATTAACCCCCTAGAACATATCGGCCCAGATGAACTCCGAATTCAAGAATTGCTTGACCGAATTACCAAGTTCGATAATTCGAGTCATCAAGCTCGGGTGAGAGAGGTGATTTTGGCCACTAATCCAACGATGGAAGGAGAAGCCACTGCCAGCTATATTGCCAAAAAAATTAAAGAACTAGAAGCAAGAATCCAAAACCCAAAACCTATTAAAATTACTCGTCTCGGTCAAGGACTACCCACCGGCGCCGACCTTGATTATGCTGATATTTGGACCTTAAAACAGGCTTGGGAGAACCGACGGCAGCTCTAGTGACCAAAATCCCTACCGACTACGACACGAAATTTGTATTCAAAATTTGCTGCCGATCGGCACGAATTTTTGCCTCTTGATCTCTATTGGGGCTCTTGTTATGATCAGACTACCAATGGCGCGAGGTCAGTGGCAACGCCGATTCTGTTTTGATCATTGGTCTTCAAAAGAAATTGATCGATGCTTGGCCTTTGCCGAGGATTACCGCCGGTTTTTAACTGAGAATAAGACTGAGCGGGAGGTAGTGGCCACCGTGCGCCGATTACTTCAGCAGCGTGGTTTTGAAGAAATTAGCTTTACTGATCGTCCGAATCAAAATTGGCGTCAATTGTTTCTGGTTAATCGTGATCGAGCCCTGATTCTGGCTCGTCGGGGCCAACAGCCAGTGAGTCGGGGTTTGCGCTTGATTGTGGCTCACATTGATTCACCTCGAATCGATCTCAAACTTTTACCCCTTTATGAAGAGGAGCATTTAGCCTTTTTCAAAACCCATTTTTATGGCGGCATTAAAACTTATCAGTGGGTCGCCTTGCCTTTGGAATTGCGCGGGGTAGTAATCAAGCCTGATGGTCGTCGAATTGAAATTAAATTGGGCCAAGAAAAAGGGGATCCGGTGTTGATGATCACTGATTTACTTCCCCATTTGGCGGAAAAACAATTTGAAAAGAAGCTAAAAGAAGCAATTGAGGGAGAGCAATTAAATGTTCTCGTGGGGAGTCGGGCCCGAAAGAAGGGAAAGAAAAAAGTCAAAGCCAAAATTCTGGATCTTTTGCGCCAAAAATATCAGATTGAAGAAGAAGATTTTGTTAGCGCTGATTTGGAGTTGGTGCCTGCTGGTCCGGCTCGCGACTTGGGCCTTGATGCCAGTTTTATTGCCGGCTATGGTCATGATGATCGGGTTTGTGCTTGGACCGCCCTTCAGGCTGCTTTAGCGGTTGATGACCCGCCGGAAACAAGTGTCATTGTTTTGGTTGATCGAGAGGAGATTGGTAGTATGGGCAATACTGGAGCCACCTCCTCTTTTGTTCGTGACTTTATTGCTAATCTGGTGGCGGCTGAAAGTGGTCGGTTTGATGAGAACCAATTGCGCGACACTTTGGCTCAGAGTCGGGCGATTTCTGCCGATGTTACCGCTGGATTAGATCCCAATTATGCCGAAGTTTCTGATCCGGTGACAGCGGTGCGGTTGGGGGCAGGGATTGCTTTGGAAAAAACCACCGCTGGTCGGGGTAAGGGCGGTGGCAACGAGGCTTCAGCTGAATTTCTAGCCGAGATTCGCCGAATCTGGAATCAGGCTGATATTATCTGGCAGCCAACGAGCAGCATTGGTAAGATTGATCTCTCTCGAGGAGGCACGGTTTCTTGGTTCTTTGCCCAGCATAATATTGAGGTAGTCGATGCCGGCGTTCCTTTATTTAATATGCACGCTCCTTTTGAAATTGCCCATAAGGGTGATATTTATGCCGCCTATTTGGCCTATCGGGCCTTCTTGGCTCACTAACATGCTAGAATCAGCCAGTGGAGCAGGCGATTCTCAAAACCTTAATCTATGCTGATTTATTTGATTATCCCTTAACTCGGGCGGAATTGTGGCGACGGTTGATTTGGGAGAAGCAGTTGGCGCCGAGCAAGAGGGATTTTGAAGCCACCTTGAAAAGATTAGAAAAGAATAGCAAAGTATTGAAAAGAATAGAGCAGGGAAGAGAGTATTATTTTTTGCCTGGCAGGGAGGCGATGGTTAAGAGAAGGCGGCGACGAGAGGGGGAGGCCAGGCGAAAGCTCGAAAAGGCTGGCCGAATAGTTAAGTTTTTACGCCTTTGCCCTTGGGTTTGGTTAATTGGAGTAAGTGGTAGTGTCGCCGCCGGTAATGCTCGGCCGGGTGATGATATTGACCTCTTTGTGGTGACCGCCCCCCGGCGTCTTTGGTTGACTCGACTTTGGTTGGTCCTAACTTTGGAATTATTAGGCCAACGCCGTCGGCCCCAAGCTCGGCAGATCAAAAATAAGTTTTGCCTCAATCTACTCATCAGTGCCGACCAGCTGGCCTATTTTAGTCAAGAGAGAAATTTGTTTTTGGCCCACGAATTGAGGCAGCTTCAAGTTTTGTTTCATCGCCACAATACTTATTACCAGTTGCTTTGGGTTAATCGTTGGGTCAAGCAGTTTTTGCCCAATTGGCCTCCTCGTTCTTGGCCAGCAAAGTATTTTTCTTCTCCACTGCCGAGGGGGTTGGTTTGGGATTGGGGGGAGCGATTAGCTTATTGGTTTCAGCGGCAGTGGATGGCTCGCCGCCGGACTCGAGAGCGAGTCGAGCCGTTTTTAGCCGCCTTTCACCCGCGAGATTTAAGCCGCTTAGTTCTGACCCGTTTTTCCCGCCGCTGCCGCCATTTTCAACTTTAGTTCTGGTTTTATGGACTGGTTTTGTCATGGTCCTTGACAAGGATTAGTCTCTTTGTTTTAATCTTTATTAATGAAGCGGAAGTTGATTTTGACCCTAGTCTTGCTAGGATGGTTCTTGGCTTTACCTCAGGCGCTTCAAGCGCAAGATTCTCCCCCAGCCGCGGTAAAAGAGTTTTTTAAGGATCTAGTTTGGCAGCAAGAGAAGCGCCTATTTTGGGATTGGGGACAACCAGTGGCTGAGACTCAGGTTTTGGGCACCAGTGATGAGGCGATTGCCCTTCAACCTCGGGGCTGGTTGCCGGGTCAACCCTTCTATTTTCTAAAGCGTTGGCGGGAGAAGTTGGGCTTAGCCTTTACTTTTGATCCGGTTGAGCGGGAGAAAAAGCGAATAGCGCTGGCTCAGGAGCGATTAGCTGAGGCAAAGAAGTTGTTGGAGCAAGGGCGGAGTG
>JALUUX010000088.1 GCA_027021145.1 Candidatus Shapirobacteria bacterium | reverse complement strand
AATGCCAAACCACCAAAAGGGGCGTGGCGGTAAAAGTGGAAGAATAAGTTCCCGCTATCGTGCCAATCAAAAGGGCGGTGGCAAACCAGCGAGTCGTCTCTCCCCCCAACCAAACCAGGGCCACCAACATGAAAATAATAGTTAAGGAGTTGTTAATCGAGCGGGCCAAAGTTTGACTGATGGCCAAATTAGCCACTTTTTCTAATTTCCATTTGGGATTAATCCGACTCAGTTCTCTAATCCGATCATAAACTACGACCGTATCGTGAACCGAAAAAGAAAGAATGGTTAAAACCGCGGTAACAAAAAGACTGTCGGCTTCCGCCCCCCAAAAATGACCCAGAAGACTATAACTTCCCAACATAATTAAAGTATCATGAAGCATTGCCAAAACCGCACAAATACCAAAACTCTTGTTTTTAAATCGACTATTGATATAAAACAAAATTGCCAAAGTGGCCAAAACAATTCCCATCAGGGTTTTGAAAAGAAGTTCCTTGCCCAGGGTTGGCCCCAAAGTCTCCCATCGAATAATAGTTACTTCTCCATATTTTTTTTCTAATCGTGTTAATAATTTTTCTTTTTCTTCTTCTTTTAATTCAGAAAATCGTAATAAAAATGTCTGATTGTTTGTTGCCTGAATGCTTTTTGTCTTTTCTCCCAAAAAATCATTAACGGTTTTTTCTAAATCTTTAATTGTCAATTCTTCGCTTTTAATTTCTAAAAGGGTTCCGCCCGTAAAATCAATTGAAGGCTTTAGCCCCCAACGAAGTAATGAATAAATTCCCGGAATAATTACTAGGGCAGAAATTAAAAAATAAAGCCACTTAAATCGCATCCAGTTAATTTTTTTATTAACTAAGACTATTTTTTTTTGTTTTTTTTCTTGAGTCATTTCTCTCTTTAAAAATTCAACCTCGGCGAGAGGCAAAAACTCGTAACAAAGTTCGGGTAACAATTATTCCTGTAAACAAACTAATAAAAATACCCAAAGCTAAAGTTAAGGCAAATCCTCGAACCATACCTGAGGTATTTAAAAAGCTCCAATTGAAGGGATTAAAGAGCAAGAAACAAGTAATCAAAGTACAGACATTAGCGTCTCGAATTGAATCCCAAGCTCGGCCAAAACCTAATTCCATGGCCACATTCCAGGGACGCCCCTCGCGCAACTCCTCTTTCATCCGTTCAAAAATCAAGATATTGCTATCAACAGCCATACCCACTGAAAGCAAAAATCCGGTTAACCCCGGCAAAGTTAGGGTAACCGGAATCAACTTATAAAGAGCCAAGGTAATCAAGGCATAAATAATCAAGCCAACATCGGCTAAAACTCCTAACCAGCGATAGTAAAGGGCCATAAAAAGAACCACTGCTCCCAAACCCACCAAACCAGCCCTCAAACTCTTCCTCACTGATTCTTCTCCCAAGGTAGGTCCGATTTGGCGTTGTTCAATTAGCTCGATTGGAACAGGTAAAGCACCAGCATTGAGTTGAGAAACCATTTCTTTGGCTTGTTTTAAATCAAAATCACCACTAATTACTGCTCGACCGTCGGTAATTGGTTCTTTAACCGTAGCAATAGAAATTGGTCGCTGATCCAAAAAAATTGCCAATGGTTTCCCGACATTGCGCTGAGTAATTTCAGCAAAAATTTTTCTTCCCTCAGAATTAAAACTCAAGGCCACTTCAGGCTTACCAGTATTAGGGCTAAATTGCACCTCGGCTCGAATTAGATGTCGCCCGGTTAATCCCGTGGGCTTGAAGAGATCGGCTAAAGTAGCAGTACTAGTAGCTTCGGGTGAAAGCTGAGCCGCTTCTCGAAACTCTAGCTCGGCAGTTTTGCCCACCAAATTAACTGCCTCCTTAACATTCACTACTCCGGGCAACTCCACAATTAATCGATACTCATCTTTTTGGCGTGAAGTTTGGACTACCGCCTCGCTAATACCAAAAAAGTTTACTCGCCGCTCAATATTGTCTCTCAAGGCGATAAAAGCCTTCTCGCGAGCTGAGGGGTTCACCGCCTCCATTTTAGCCCGAAACATTAAATGAACTCCCCCAGCCAAATCTAAACCCCTAACTACTTTTAGCGACTGCAAAAAACTAAATGGACGAGAGAGGTTAAATTTTACTTGATGCCCTAGAATCTGAGCCTGAAAATAATACTGAGTGGGCAAATCAATAATAATGGCTGCCACCGTAATCAACAGAATTAGCCAAAGCAGAAATCGCTCTCGATTTCTTCTCATCTCAAAATTAAAAATCAACTAACTGTTGTTCGTCGCCGATAATCATTACTCGGCTCCGAAGCAAAATCTGATTAATAAATGGGTCACGATTGCGCTTGCGAAAGCGAAATTCTGATTCAGTCATCACCGTATAATTAATTTCTCGCTCTCGTCGCTTCTCTTCTTCTCGAACTAGTACTCCTAATTCAGGCAAAACCACCTTTCCTACCACCAACAAATCCACCTCTTCTGGACCATGGGGCAGATTGCGAGCAAACCGACCAGAGAAAACTACAAACTTAATCTGCCCTAAGCGCTGACGATTGTTAATAATCGCTGCTCCTAAACCCTCAACCTTTAGCACTATGCTCAACAACTCTTGAAAAAGGGGGTGGTGTTGATTAACCCAATAAAAGAGTCTATTGCCCCGCCACTCACTTTTAACTATCTCAGCCGATTCTAGATTGGCCAACTCTCGGCGAACCGAATTCAATCCTTCGCCCGTTAACCTCACTAGCTGGCGGACATAATAAGATTCATTAGGCAAATAAAATAGTTGCCGCAGGAGTTTAGCTCGCGTTTGGGAAACAACAATTTTTCCAAATGATTTAGCTAGCTTCATAGCTGACTTGGTTTCCGGCAGGCAATACTTCAATCCAAATTAAACCGCGATTGAATTTTATTTCTTTGCCGCGGGCATCGGAAAAAATCGTCCGCTGTTGCCGAGATTTCTTTCGCCAAGAAGCTTTAATTACCTTTCCATCCTGGAAAACCAACGCTTTCCCCTGACCAATGGTTCGGTAAAGCAGATGCTTGTGACTGTCAACGGGACCAATCTCTCGAGTAAACTGGATAACAATCACTTTAGCCGCTAACTGCTGGCCGGTAAGGAAATCCTGATGCGGTTGGCCCCCATTAAAGCGTAAATATTGATTTTTCTCCTTATCGTACTGCCAGCGCACTTGATAATCACGATAGCCGCGCCAAAAATCAAAGCTGATTTCATTAATTTCTCCCCGTTGCTCGAGTGGAGCCCCATCTTTAAATTTCCAGGGGCGAAAATCAGCATCCCAAGAGTTACCTGATTGATCTTGGGCGGCCAGACCCCGCTTTTCCGCTTCTTGCCAGAGTGCCTCTGAATCACAATACATAGTATGCTCTGTGGCTACAGTTCTGCCCGTCCGTTCTGGCTCTCGGCGACAAACTCGATAAGGAAGGGCAAATTGATTCATATCACTCCAGTGCTGACGATCAAGCCAGCCATAGCGCTCAATCTGTTCTAGGGCCTGAGCTCGAGGGTCAGTAGTACAACGACCAGTAGCAGGATCACGGCTACAGTTAGCCCCACCCACATGAGCATAAAGGGGATAATCAGCATACTCTGAAGCCCAATCAAGAAAATATGTTCGCGCTGACCGAACTGGCCCCAAGTCATACTTTCTCGGCGCCGGTTCGGCGGCAGCACAATAAAAAACGCCCATAAACCGGGTAATTCCTCCCTCAGCTACTGCCTCATAAACCACATCAGCCCGAGAAAGACCTGATTGGGGGCGGGACTCAAGATGATTTTCAATCATAACTAACAGGGGTCGCCGTTTTTCCCACACTTCTCGCTGCTCTTTGGTGTATTTCACCCCATTGATAGGGCATTCTTGATCTCGAGGCCCACGAAAGAAATAAGCCGACTTCTTAGCAGAAGGCGAAGATTCTTTCTCCACTACTGGAGAGACCACTCCCTCCTCTTGCTTTGGTGGCAAATGGGAGAAAAAGGCATAACTCGAACCCATAGATAATAAATAAAGACCAAAACCAATCAACCAAAAACGCTTATTTTTCATGGGATTTAACTTTCTTCAGCTCTTGCTGAGCCCGTTTAACTGCTAACTTTTCTTCTTCAGAAAGGCTAATTTTTTGACCATTAAGCAGCTTAGCATAAACTCGAGTCGCTTGTCGACCATGTAAACCGGTAATTACCAGGCCCTGCTGATGACGATTAATGATTGCTAAGGAAAAACTTTGATTACCCCCTAAATCGGAAAAAGGATTGAACCGAACCAATCCCAAGGCCTGGAGGGCCTGACGCTCTCGACGGTCCAAGCGGGTCAATTGCTTTTTAATCAATCCAATTTCTTTATGATTCAAAAGCTGGCGGTCGAGAATTCGATCAAGAATCGCCTCTAAATTACCTGATTTCACCTGACTCGTAAGTCGGCGGTAGTGCTTAATAAAACGAATCACCAAAACCGTTAACACTAAATTCCAGCTAGCCAATAAGAATAAAAAAAATTCCTTGTTCACCCTGGCCAATTTTACCCGCCCCCTAAGTCAAGTGTCAACAACAATGTCTCCCAAACTATCTCTTCTTGATTTGGAGTTTAATCAAAGTTATACTTTTATTAAAGTGAGAATTTATCAAAGAAATATTTTCGATCAAATTAAACCTTATTTGGGTGACCGGGAAGCAATTGTTATCACCGGCGCTCGTCAAGTGGGCAAAACATATCTACTTTTCTATCTGAAAAACTACCTAGAGAAAAAGGGCAAGCTCGTCTTTTATTATGACCTTGAATACCCCGAATTATTAACAACCCTAAATTCAGGGATAGATGATTTAATCATCGATCTTAAAAACCGTGGTTGGAAAGAGGGGGCTGAAGTTTTCGTTTTGATCGATGAAGTCCAATATCTGGAAAACCCCAGCAGTCTAATTAAGATCATTGTTGACCATTATCCAGAAATTCACTTAATTGTCTCCGGATCCTCCTCTTTGAAAATTAAAACCAAATTTCGCGATTCCCTGGTTGGCCGGATTAATGTTTTCCCCCTTTTCCCCCTAAGCTTTGATGAATTCCTCCGTTTCACTAATTGTCCCTATCAACTCCAAACACGGCTAAGTCCGGCAACCCTAAAAACAATTAAAAAGCTTTATTATCAATTCATCTATTTTGGTGGTTATCCCCGAGTCGCCCTTGAAGAAAGCCAAGAAAAGAAAAAACGCTACCTGCTCCAAGTAATCGACACTTATATTAGAAAGGATGTAGCTGACCTAGCCAAAATTGAAAACATTAGAAAATTTAATCAACTTCTTAAAGTCCTGGCGGCTCAATCGGGACAAATTCTCGATTATCAGCGAGTGAGCCGTCAAACAGGCGTCTCTTTTCCGACTCTCAAAAAATACCTTACAATCCTCGAACAAACTTTCGTAATTAAATTAGTTACTCCTTATAGTAAAAACCCTCAGGTAGAAATTCGCAAAAAGCCAAAAATTTATTTTTTAGATTCAGGCTTAACCTCTCTTCTCTGGCTTAATGAATTTAGCCCGACCCTGTTGGGCAACATCTTAGAAACCAATATCTTTTCCGAACTGGTAAAAAAATACGGACCAGACCAGATATTCTTTTGGCGGACTAAAATTGGTCAAGAAGTTGACTTTATTATTGAGAAGGAGAAACTATTGGCTCTAGAGGTAAAAACTAATTTTAATCAAGCTAAACTCAGTCACTTACACTCATTTCTAAAAAAATACCCTACCGCTGATTGGCGCCTAATTGCTCTTGAAGGAAAAAAAGAAAACCCTCATTTCATTTTTCCCTGGGATCTCCTTATTTCCTCTCCAGGAAATTAATTATCCCGAAAGACTAGCCGCCTTCGCTTGCAATTTATACCTGGGTTTGATATATTGGATTGAAAACTTAATTCTCCTGCCTGAAAGGGGGTGAGGAAGATGACATTCTTTTGCGTTAAATGTCGAGATAAAAAAGAGGTTGACGAAAGTCAAATTGAGCGAGGGGTAGCTAAAAATGGTCGACCTTATGTTAAAGCCACCTGTCCTGACTGCGGCACCACTATGTTTAAATTTGTCAAGATGTAGAAAGCGCGCCTCAAGTCAGAAAGAAAGCCCTCCCGAAACTTCGGGAGAGGTTTTCTTTTTCCTCTCGGTGTAGTAAAATATTTCTGCCAAGGAGTCAGGCGGGTCAGGCCCCGATTCGTCGGGGTCAGGAAAGTCCAGACTCGCGGAGGCAAGGTGTCCCGACGCAAG
>JALUUX010000087.1 GCA_027021145.1 Candidatus Shapirobacteria bacterium | reverse complement strand
TTCAACTTAGAGTTCAAAATTGTCCATTGTCCAGAATCAAGAGAAAGAAAAGGCGGCTTCTTCTAGTTCTGACTACTGAGTTGAGCCTTGTCCTTTGTATTGGTAAAAACCATAGCATCTTGCCTCGTTGTTTAGGTGAATTACTAATACTCCTAAACAATCAAAAATTTTAAGAGGAAAATCTTTATGGTTGCGAGTAACTAATAATGAAGTTCGGAATTGTTTTGCTGCTGCTGCCAGGCATAAGTCTGGGTAAGAAACTTTACCTTTAGCATAGTTCCCATATTCAATAATTAATTGGTCAAATACTTCTTGACTTATAGTCCTAACAGGCAGGATGGCTTCAATTAGGGCATTGAAATAGTCTCGTTTAATTTTTAAATCTTCAATATTACTTCCCAGAAAAAACTCTGTTGCGATCGGCACTAAAGTAACAAATACTCCTCCCACCTTTTTGAACGAGGTTAGAATTGACCATAGTTGTCCTCTTTCTCTTTTGTTAAGATGGGCCACATCTAGAAGTAAACAAGTGTCGATAAAAAGGTGCCGCTCTTTAATTACTGAATAGAGGTCGGCTGAAGTAAATATCCTCATTTCCTTTTAATTTTCCTTCTTTGATTAATATTAGTCTTACTTTTTCTGCCAACTCTAAAAATTTCTTTTTGCTCATTTGTCTTTTTTCAATTGCTTTCGCCGGGGGCAAAGTATCAGTTACCTTGATAATTTTTTTCATGCTTTAATTAAATCTCAAAAGTTGAAATAAGTCAAGCTTTATCACCAGTGTCTCGAGATTTTGAGATTTTGATTCAGTTTGCTATTGAGCAAAGGAAAATAACTTTAGTTCTGATATTTGTTTTGCCGTTCGCGAAAGAGCTAAGAGCTCGGCCATAAGCGAACAAAAAAACAAACCCCTCTGCCAGAAATGCCCTGGCTTTTCAGGCCGTGGCAGCTTATTGTTATTTATTTGCTATATTACTAATTGAATCGAATCACCTCTCACTTTAATATATTAATATATTAAATCATTAAAGTAGAGAGGATGAGGTGGAGTGATGAAAAAGATTGTTAATAAAAACGCCTATCGCCTCTATCGGATTGAGGCTAAATTAGAAGCTGGCTTGGTCCTTACTGGTCCTGAGGTCAAAGCTATTCGCACTCGAGGAATTGATCTTAAAGAAGCCTTGGTTCGAGTCAAAGAGGGAGAGGTGTTTTTGGTTAACGCCGTCATTCATCCTTATCCTTTTGCTCGGCCTGAAGACCAACAGCCCAGTCGAGAGCGAAAATTGCTTCTTAAAGAAGCCGAGATTAAGAAATTACTTGAGTATAAAAAGCGAAAATTGACAATTGTTCCCCTAGCTTGCTATACTAAAGGCCGCTGGATCAAAATCCAGCTGGGAATTGGCAAGAAAAAAAGCAAGAAGCAGCGGAAACAAGACCTAATTGCCCGAGAAGAAAAGAGAGCCCTTTTAAATTTCTAATGTCTAATGTCTAATTTCTAATTAAAATTTGTTTTGGTCATTTGAACATTTGAATTCTTGCCCGCCAAGACTGCGAAGCTGTCGGCGGGTTGATATTGTTTAGAAATTAGATATTAGAAATTAGAAATTACCCAAAAACTGGGGGATGTCGACGATTCGACAAAGAAAGAACCTTTAAAAGCGGCAGGCGCCCGTTGGTCAATCGGGCTAAAACAGACCAAAAAAATAATGCCGACACTAATGGCGCTCCAGCTTATGCCATTGCCTATGCCTAAGC
This sequence comes from Candidatus Shapirobacteria bacterium, assembly GCA_027021145.1. Classification (GTDB taxonomy): domain Bacteria; phylum Patescibacteriota; class Microgenomatia; order UBA12405; family JAHJSD01; genus JALUUX01. Next base: position 23,628 of record JALUUX010000087.1, on the reverse strand, counting down.
TGGCATCCGTCTCGCCGAGGCTCGCTAGGCGAGATTGGGTGACAACGAAAGCGAGCTAGCTTTTTTGGTTTGGTCCGACCAAAAGGCGAAATTTAAGGACCGGACTTACTGAGATTTTGGCTATTTTTCTCAGTAAGATTTTTCCCAAAAATAGCCTAAGCCTGTAGATGCTTTTAAGGGTTTTTCTTTGGACCCCCGGTCGCGCCGGGGCATCTCCACCAAGGGAGTTAAAGTTAAAGTTGAAATTGAAATGAGCGGAAAAAGGCCAGTTTTAAAGGCAGAGAAAAGAAAGCTTTTGGGGCGAAAAGTAAAGCGACTGCGAAAGCAGGGTATTTTGCCTGCCAGTCTCTACGGCAAGGAAGTAAAATCTCTGCCGCTCCAAGTGGATTTAAAGGCGGTACTTAAGGTTTGGGATCAAGCCGGCGAGACCGGCTTAGTCGACTTGAAAATTAAAGGGGAAAAGGAAGCCCGGACCGTGTTATTAAAAAATCCTCAGTTTGACCCTTTAAGTGATCAATTGATTCATCTTGATTTTCACCAGGTCAAGCTAACCGAGAAAGTTTCGGTGGCAATTCCCATCGAAGTGGTGGGCGAAGCTCCAGCAGTGGATAAAGGTGGAATTCTGGTAACCGTTTTGGATGAAATTGAGGTCGAAGCCCTTCCCACTGATTTGCCCGAGAAGATTGTGGTTGATGTTTCTGAACTGAAAGAAATTGATCAAGCGATCACCGTGGCTGATTTGCCTATTGACCGGAAAAAGATTGAGGTTAAAGTGGCTGATGATCAAGTAGTGGTCAAAGCCGAACCGCCCACTAAGGAAGAAGAGCCGGCCGCCGAAGCTCCTTCGGAAACTGAGGCCGAAGAAGAGAAGAAATCAGCTGAGGAAAAGGCTGATCAAAAAGAGGAAGCATCGGCGTCAGCTGAGGCGGCTGAAAAAAATAACAATGCTTCTTAAATCATTAGTTTTAGTTAATTTTCGCAATTATCCTCGAGCTCAATTTGCTTTCTCTCCAGGTTTGAATTTGATTTTGGGCCCTAATGCTAGTGGTAAAACTAATCTCTTGGAGGCGATTTATCTCTTAGCTAGCGGCACTAGCTTCCGGGCCTCTAAAACCAGTCAATTGATTAATTGGGGCCAGAATCAAGCTTTGGTTGAAGCTCAGTTGGATCAGACCCGATTAAAAATAACTTTGGAGCGAGTTGATGGTCGGGTCAAAAAACGGTTTTGGGTTGATCAAAGAGAAAAAAGTCGGCGCCAATTTTTAACCTTGTTGACAGCGATTATTTTTCGACCCGAAGAATTGCGTTTATTGACTGGTTCGCCCGCTCGTCGGCGGCGCTTTTTGGATCAGTTTTTAGCCCCAATAGACTGGTCTTATCGTCGGGCCCTGCTGGCTTATGAGAAAGCTCGCCGCCGGCGCAATCGTCTTTTAGAGGCAATTAGTCAGGGTCAAGCCCGACCCCAAGAATTGTTTTATTGGGATCAGGCTTTAGCTAAAAATGGCGAGATTATTCGCCAAAAGCGAGTCCAGTTTTTGGAGGCGGTCAATCGATTTCTGGCCCAAAGTCAATTTTCTTTTTGGCGCTTAGTTTATCAACCTCGGCCTGTCACCTTAGCTCGATTGCAACAACAATTAGATAATGATTTGGCCCGAGGGGCCACTAGCCTTGGTCCTCATCGTGATGATTTTTATCTTTGGGATGAGCGGGTTTCGGCGCCAGAAAAGAATTTGGCCTATTGGGGTTCTCGGGGCCAACAGCGGCTAGCAGTCTTGGCCTTAAAATTGGCCCAGATCAATTTTATTCAAACCCAGCTCAACCAAACCCCCATCTTACTCCTAGATGATCTTTTTTCTGAATTAGATCAAACCAGTGCTTCTTTGGTAAGGGCGATTCTCTCTCAAGAGGGCTATCAATTTTGCCTCACTTCAGCCCAGGAAACGGAGCTAAATGGTCTTGCCAACCAAGTGATTTCACTTTCATAGTTTTTCGATCCTAATGCGCCCTGCTGGGCAGCGGCCGATTGGTGGTTGTTCTAGGCTACGACAATAGGTGGTAACTTCCGGCGGAGTTTTTCTGCGGACTAGTAAAAGACCCTCTCTTCCATCAAATTGTGTTTTAACGACTGATCGATATGTTAGTTGACCATCTGGTATTTTTCGGCTGATTACCCACCCTTCTATAGACACTTTCTCTCTCGGGAGGCATAGAGGCCTGAACTCTCCTCTATATTGGTAGAACGGACAGGGTATTTCCCTTATCTCTCTTGGTGGTTTTTTTCTTCGTCCAAACAATTCAAACATTTTCCTTATCTTATGACAAAACAGTTATTAGTTTTTGATTTTTGTCTGAGTTAAAGTTGAGAAATAAATGAGGTCGGTGTTATAATATCCTATAATGTTGGTAGATAAGCATGATCCCTATTTCTGGCCGGTACCGGAAGAGCGACTAAAAGCCTTTTTTGGCGAGATTATTCGCAATTGCCAAGAAGGGTTCTCAGGTTCGATTACTTTTCCCTTTAATGCCGGTGGCGCTCGAGCCTGGTTTAAGTTTTTCCTCACCTACCCGGAGTTATTTAATCAGTTACCCCTTAAGAAAATGAAGTTTGTTTATCTAGATCCGGCCGAGATCTATCCTCGCTCTTCTTTAGGTTACCTTCATTATCTTTTCCAAGCTTTGACTGGCGAGTCTTTGCCCCTAGAAACCATTTCTTTTTTGGCCCTCAGGGAGCTTTTGGCCCAGCAGTTAAAGTTGGGACTCAAAAAGTATGATCGGTTGGTGATCTTTTTGGCCAAGGTGGATGAGCTTGAATTTTGGGATAAAGATTTGGCCAATAGCCTCTTTTTTCTTTGGACTTTGGACAAGTTTCGGATTAATTTGATCGCTGTCTGGAATCACCCTATTGATTTTGAGACTGCTGAGTCGTTTATGGATCGGCTCATGGAAGCGGTTTGGCAAAAGCTGATCCAAGTACCTCTGTTAACGACCAAGGAAATAGAGTGGTCGATTAAACGCTGGGAGAAATGGTTTGGTTTTCAGGTTGATGATCCTGATTATCGTCAGACCATTGTCAGTTTATCTCAGGGTTTGCCTTATTTAGTAAAATTGATGGTCCAGTATTATCAAGATTATCGCCTGCTGAAGCAAAAGCCCAAACCCAAAGAGTTTCTGTTGCAACAACCAATACTCCAGCGTCTTCTGAGTGGGGGATCGGCTAAACAGTTAACCTTGACCCCTGAGGGTGATCTTCAGTTGGGTCAAAAATCAGTTGCCTTTCTTTTTGGCCCTAAAGAATTCGCTGTTCTGAAGTTTTTGTTGCGCCACCAAAATCAATTAGTCACCCGAGATCAGATTGCTCAGATTCTTTGGGGCAAGAAGACTTGGGAGCGCTATTCTGATTGGGCCATTAGTCAGATGATGGCTAGCATTCGGCGCAAACTAAATTCTCTCGGAATTGCTGATCCCATCATTCCCGTCCGCGGCCAAGGTTATTTGTTAAAGAGTCAAAAGGCTAATGATTGAAAAGAGAGGGTACTGGCTTGCTCCTAACACTTCGTTCAGGAGATTTCCAGAACCAGTCTTTCTCAACCGACCCCCTATTGGCTTTCCCCACCTTGTTGTTGAGGATCTAGATCCTTCCCAGCCTAATTCATGGCGAGCCTGTTATATAACTGAAAGGCGGGAGTCGTCAAAAACTTTTCCTTCTCTGATAGAAAATAGATTGCGTTATCAGTTGTGGGGTTACTCCAGGCAAGAAGCTAAGAAAATTAGAGACGATTTATTTCTCTTTCTAAGAGGTTGGGTTAATTCTTTAGAAGAGGCCAGGGGTCCAGGAGGACTTGATCGATGGCGAGTTGTCTTCGGCATTATTGGGAGTCAACTTCGTGCCACTTCTGTTTTTCCCATGATGACCAGATACTACAGCGACATTGATCTTTGTTTTCTAGAACCACCCGCCTCTGTAATAATTGACTCTTTAGTTAACAAGGGCAAGACTGATCCTTATTGCTTGGCTATTGATTATGAGAGTTTGCCACTTCCTTATCCTTCGTTTGTGTTTTGTGATCGGCAGTGGTTCTTGGCATCTTTTCAATCAAGCCAGCCTCATTTAGTAGGATTGGTGAGGTATTTTCTGTTAGATTTTTCTCAAGAAGAAGAGTTGTTGACTGATTGTTTAGTTAAGGTTTATCCTTCCAGCAAAACCAATCTCTTTAAGGAGGAAATTATTGCTGCCAGAGAGGAGGATGCTTCCTTTCAGTCGGGGAGAATTGTTTTGCCCCCTTTAAAGAGATATGATTTTTGGCGTCGATTAGGTCCGCCATTGCTAGAGATTGGCTTTCCTCCTAGTCGCTTTTTTTCTCAAGCTGATTCTAGGGTTCAGTACTGGCTTACTGTGGGAAATGAAGATTGTTGTTCTCGTTTTCCTCATAGTGATCATAGCGTTCACTGGCGATTAGGGCTTTATCCCTACTTTCTTTTTAATAGTCAATCTGTAACCCTTTGGTTTGTTGATCAAAACCTTTTTAGGGTATTGATTCCTAATTTCGAGCAACAATCATGGTTTCAGGCTAAATTTGTGGGAATGTTGGCGAGATTGCCCCTTTTGTCTCAGGTCCGATTTAGTCCTCGGCTCTATAGTTGGGTAGGAGAGTTTATTGATCGAGGGCTAACTAATGATCCAATAGCTGTTGGGCCAGAAAGAGATTGGCGAGCGTTTAAAAGAAAATTGGCTGGAGAGTTATGGCGTCGCTTTTTAAAAGGAGAAAGTAGAGAGGATAGGATTGCTTGTGTTTCTCAGGTGCTAAATGGTGTTGAGGCCACTAGAGAAGAGGAGGAGGCTTTCCTTCATTATTTAAGGATGGAACTTTTTCAGGCTAGCCCTTAATATTGCCCAAGGGTTGGAATTGGGCTATGGGTTGGGAAAGACCAGTTTTGGTTACAGCTTCGATTACTAAGTCGATGTTTTTATAAGCCAGGCCGGCTTCTTCGGCTAGACCAGCATAGGAGGCGGTTTTGATATAGATGCCCCTTTCTCGCAATTGTTGTTGTAATTTTTTGCCCTGAACTTGTCTTTTAGCTTGAGTCCGAGACATGACTCGGCCCGCCCCATGGCAAGTGGAGGCAAAAGTTAATTCTTCGGCCCTTTTGGTTCCTAAGAGCAGATAAGAGGCCGTTTCCATTGAACCGCCAATAATTACTGGTTGACCTAAGGATTGGTATTCTTGGGGCAAGGCCGGATTGTTAGGGCCAAAGGCCCGAGTGGCCCCTTTTCGATGGATTAAAAGACCTTTTTCCCATTTGGCGACATTGTGGGCGACATCATAAACTAAGTTTAGCCCTAGTTTTTCTGGTTTTTGACCAAAAACCTGGCCAAAGACCTGGCGGACTTTATGAGTCAACAGTTGGCGATTGCAGAAGGCAAAATTGACGGCACAGGCCATGGCAGCAAAATAGGCCTTTCCTTCAGGAGAATTGATTGGGGCGCAAGCTAGCTGGCGATCAGGAAGGTTAATTTGGTATTTTTTCATCACCGAACCAAATTGGTAAAGATAGTCGCTGGCAATTTGATGACCAAAGCCACGGGAACCACAGTGGATCATAATGGTAATTTGATCTTTCTGGAAAATTCCCAGCTGTTTGGCCTTCTGAGGATCAAAAATTTGAGCTACTTTTTGGATTTCTAGGTAATGATTGCCACTGCCTAAAGTGCCCAGCTGAGGAAGGCCTCGTTGGAAGGCGCGGGAGGAAACTGCCTTGGGATCAGCGCCAGCCAAACAACCTCTTTCTTCGCAATGATCCAGATCTTCCGGCCAGCCAAAACCTTGATCAAGGGCCCATTTGGCCCCCTTAAGACAAACTAATTCAATTTCTTTTTGGCTTAATTTCAGGTCGCTGCGGGCACCAACGCCAGCGCCGGCAACGCGAAAAATTTGATCAACCAAAGTGGTTAATTTTGGCTGGATCTCTTTAACGGTTAAGTTAGTGGTCAGCAGGCGGACGCCGCAGTTGGAGACAATAAAATTTTCGGCGATAAAAGTATGATTAGGGTGGTTAACAGTAATGTCAAAAAGAGGCTCTTTTTGAACTAATTCTTTTTTGATGGCCACTTCATCCCACCAGATTCCTGAGTTTAAACTTTGAGAGTAAACCTTAATGAATTGGTTAAATCCGGGAAAATTTTTCGGCGGTCGGGGCAAACCTTTTCTTCCCTCCCAGACTGATCGCTCCAAGAATCGGCGATTGACCAGTTCTTGGAGTTTGGGATCTGAAAGGGCTTTGGCGCCAACTTTTTGGTATAAACTTTGAACCTGTTTTTCAGCAAAATGCCTTTCTTGAATGACCTTTCTTTTTAATCGGAGAAAAACGATGGTCGCCAGGGCCAGTTTTTGTTTTTCTTGACAATAACTAAAACCGACTTTTTGATAGAGGCGGAGAAGGTTATCGGTATTACTGGCAATTTGGAGTCGGAGACGGAGAGTTTTTCCTTCGACTCCTTGATACTCGTCTACCGGCTTAATTTTTCTGGTTTTTATTTTTAAAGCTTTAAGTAATCTTTTGATTCCTCGGAGAAATTGATAACCGTTTTTTATCATTTCAACCCTTTTATTGATTGAGACTGTGGGCTCATAAAAGTTGAAGCCATTATGAGTCTGGGGCTTAGTCATTTCTGCTCCAAAGAAGCCAGCCAAATAAAACGCTTTAGCCCAGTTGGGCAGTTTAAATAACCAGGAGGGAACGAGGAATTTGACTTTCGTCTTGTTGCCAACAGGAACACCCAGAGCAGCAAAAAAGACGCAAATACTTCTGGCATTGACTCTGACAACATCTTCTTGATAGTCAAAATCCACCGTCTGGTAGTTGGTTTTAAACCGATGATGTCTTAAGCGGGAGTAAATTTTGGCGGAAAAGCCGAGAGCTTGAATATCTTCAGCAATAGTTTTTAAATCTTCTTTTTTGCCCCAAATAGCTAGAGCCTGAGTCTTAGGAGTTAAAGTAATGTTGCCATCACCGGTAATTACTCCCATTAGTTTAGTAATAATAGGAAGAAGAGGTGAAGTGCTTTCTAATGGGAGCAGGTTTCTTTTTTTAAGTTCTTTAATAATTGCTTCAGGATTAAGAAATTGAGGGATGAGTTGGCGCACTTGGTTCTCGGTTAAGATGGTAAATTTTTTAGGCTTTTGCCATTTTGGTCCTGAAAAGGGATAAATAGCCACTTTTTCGCCTTTTAAGATTTCTTTGGCCGGTAAAAGACCGTGTTGGGTAAGAAGAGGGTGATCCTCGCTTAAAGTTATTTGCCAGCCGAGTTTGGTTTTTATTTTGATAAGATTTTTGGGAGGAGAAACGAAAATATTGGCAGTTTTTGCTTTTTCTGGATGCTTTCCTGGATTAGGTGAATAAGTAAGGACTTGTTGGTGTGCTCCAATTTTTCTGATGGGAAAAGTATAGCCTTGAGGATGATGGATTTTAGTTTCCCCTGGGAGACAGTTGATATCAAAACCGATTCCTCCGGGAGAAATGACACCGCCTTTGTCAGGATCAGTGGCGAAAACAGCGCCAATGGGAACGCCATAGCCGACATGAGTATCAGGCATGATCCAAACCGGCTCAACCACGCCAGGCAAACTAGCAGCATTGGCTAATTGATTGAAGACTTCGCTCTCGATCGCCTCTAATAATTGAGGGGTGGCGACAATTCGGCCGGCCACCTTCATTCCCGGCTTGAAACCTTTTGGCAGTTCCCAGATGGTAGGAGCAATCTGTTTGAGAGTCATTTCAGCACTAGCTGCCAGAATTGTTTTGATCTTTGACTTAGTTTCAAAGAATTGAGTTTTTTGGCTAATTGATGAGAGGGGATTTGTTTCAACAGCCAGCTGATGGCTGATTCATTTCCTTGTTCCAGGATAGTTTCGATGATGTAGTCTTGGTGTTTTTTAAAATCAAGCTCAGTTAAATCATCACCCCAAAAATATTTAGCTACTGTTTGAGGTAGTTTCATCCTAATTAATTCTAGCATAGTTAATCTTAGTCAGACAGCCATGGTTAATTTTGATGTTATAATTAGCCAAATGTCTCCCAGTTTTAGCCAGTTATTAGAGAAAATTAGCCAATATTACCCCCAGGCTAATCTAGCCCGGATTCGTCGCGCCTATCTTTTGGCTCGGCGAGCCCACCAAGGCCAAAAACGACTTTCCGGCGAGCCGTTTATCAACCATCCCCTGGCTGTGGCTCATTTGGTGGCCGAATTAAATTTAGACGAGGATTCAATTATTGCCGCGCTCCTTCATGATGTCCTTGAAGATTGTTCTGATCAAGTGAGTTTGGAGAAGATTGAGGCCGAGTTTGGTCTCGATGTCGCCTTAATTGTTGATGGCCTGACTAATTTTCGTCAAACCGCTAAGCGCTTTCCCTTACACCAAGAATCGATTGATAATTTTCGCAAGCTTCTCTTGGCTTCTATTGATGATGTTCGAGTCTTGCTTATTCGCTTGGCCGATAAACTCCATAATGGCCAAACGATTGCCGCTCTGCCTCCAGAGCGCCAGCAGCGTTATGCCCAGCGCGTTTTTCACCTTTATTCGCCCTTAGCGGAATTTGTGGGTTTAGGAGTTTATAAGCGTCGGTTGGATGATATTGCTTTTCAGATTTTATTTCCCGATCAGGCCCGATGGTTAGAAAGGCGGATGACTATGACTCGAGAGGAGCGCGAACGGCGTCTGATCAAATTTATTGCTCAGATCGAGCGTCTTCTCAGACAAAGACGGGTAAAATATCAGCAGGTTTTTGGTCGGACCAAAAGTTTGTGGAGTACTTGGCAAAAAATTCAACGCAAGCTGGCCCAAGGCAAAATTACTCGTCAAGACCCTTCCGCGGTTCTCGATCAATTGGGAATCACCATTTTAGTGCCTGACCTGGCTAGTTGTTATGCCGCCTTAGGAGTTGTTCACGCTCATTGGCCCTATCTCCATCAAGAGTTTGATGATTATATTTCCAATCCCAAGCCCAATGGCTATCGCTCTCTCCAAACCACCGTGATTTTGGAAGAGACGACGGCTGAGGTCCAAATTAAGACCCCAGAGATGCATCATTATAATGAGTTTGGTCCCGCTTCTCATATCGCCTATAAAATCGCTAATGGCAAAAGTGTGGCCAACTGGTCTTATCGCTGGGTAAAAGAACTGGTTTCTTGGCAAAAAGGATCGCCTCGCCGCCGCTTTAAAGTTAAAGTTTTTGAGGATTATGTTTATGTTTTGACGCCCAAAGGTGATGTCATCCAGTTGCCTGAGGGAGCCACCCCAGTAGATTTTGCCTATCGGATTCACACTGAGGTGGGCCATGGTTGTGTTGGCGCTCGGGTCAACGGCAAGTTGGTCCGACTTAATTATCAACTTCAGAATGGTGATTTAGTAGAGATTTTGGTTGATCGCCGTCGCCCTTGTCCTCAGCGCGATTGGCTTGATTTTGTCAAAACTGATCTGGCTCGGGAGCGGATCCGTCAGCGCCTCTTCTCTTCTGCTCAGAGTTAGACATCAACCACTACCCGGGCCTGCCACCCAGAAGTAGTTGATTTAATTGTTAGTTGATGGTAGGTAATCGCCTTAATATCAGCCAGAATGGCTTTGGGGTCTTGAGGAAGAAGTCCACCTTTGAGTCGTCCTTGAAGTTGATGGTGATTCTTGCTTGACTGAATGGTGATTTGGAACTCAGTGGCTAAAAATCGATCTCGGTCTTTGAGAAAAAGCAGCTCGGTCAAGAATTGATAAAACAGGTCGGTTATTGTCGGAGCGGTCAGAGCAATTCTTTTTTGGCTTTGGCCTTCAATTTTTCGGGTTTGGAGTTGGGTGAGTTTTTTTCCGGCTCGAACAAAAAGGTCAGTCAAGGTTCTCGCTTTTACATTAAAGCCAAGATCAGCAAAAGTCTGAGGCCAAGAACGATTCATTGAGATTCTATTTCTCTTCTGGGCAATCTTTACTTTTAACAAAGCCGGCCTTAATCGCTTCTTCTTGAGAGCAAAACCACCGATCCCCTTCTTTTTCGTTGATCACGATTTTTTGGTAGTTATAGCAATTAGGAAGGTGGTAAATTTTGGTTCCTCGATCACGGCGATAATTGCCCTTGATACGGCAATTCTTTGGTGGTTGACAGGCCGAGCCCCAGATCCCTCGGCCCAATTTCTGGGCCTCTTCCTCGGCCGCAACAATCTCAGGCCAATAAGGAGAGTTGATTTTTTCACTTCGACCAAGACCCTCTTCAACCAGAATGCGATTGATTAAAAGATCGTCCTTGAAAACAAGGGCCAAGGTTCGGCCAAATTTCCCCTTTTTTATTGGTTCAATGACTACTCTTTGACCATTGATTAATTGGGTTAATCTTTGTTTTGCCTCCAAGCTAAGGCACTGGTCGGGGTATTCAGGAGCGTCAATTCCTCCCAGACGGATTTTCTCTTTCTCCTGAGTGACAAAGGTATCGCCATCAATCACTCGGGCGACAACCACTTCTTTCTGTCCTGAAGGTGCCGATTCTTTTTTTGGTTGCTTGATAAGGCGCCAACCAAGAACCAGGTTGGCCAAAAGAGACAAGCCCAAAATCAAACCAAGCTTTGTTCTCATTGATTCCATTCTAGCATGATTGTTATCGTGGCGCTCACTAAGACTGGCGTCCGTTTTCTAGATTACTATATAATTAGGTTAAATGCGACCTGGTTTTCTGACCGGTGGTTATCCGGAAACGATACGGAGGCAGAATCAGCAGAAGGAGGAATGGAGAAAAATTCCAAATCTAACTGCCGCGGCTCAAGAGGCTATTTTTTCCTCTTCAATAATTAGTAGCATTGGGCCAAGATCATTTCTGGCTGTTGGTCAGAGAAAAGGTAGAGAGTTAACTCCTCATTTTTATCTGGCCACAGGTGGAGACCCTAGTTTTATCGCCAGTTTTTCTCCCTCTACCTTGGAAGAACAATTTAATCAGTTAGTTGAGAAATTAAAAGCAGGAGGAGGATTGAGTGATGAAGAAGCTTCGCGGCGAGCCCGAGAAGAATGGCCTCCTCATTTCCAAAATTTATTAGGAGAGAAAGTTATCAGTCCCCTCCGCACTTCTCAAGAAAGGAAAAAAATAGTTGTTTCTCTGGGCAAAGAGCCTCTTTTAGCGAATTTAGTTTTGCAGAGAGAAGAAGGAGAACAATTTTTATGGATTCCAATAGCTACTGAGAGAAAGGGATATTATGCCGTTCGCCTTCCTCTTGGGCGTCCACTGGGTCCTCAAGAAGAAGAGGCTTTAATTGCCGCTGGTCTTTCAATAGAAAATGTTTATCAGGCTCTGGAAAAATTACAACAAAGAAAATGGGGTCAGGAGTATGGCGTCAGCCGCCGTAGATTTCTAGTCATGGGAGTAGCAGCAGCATTAGCATTCCTTGCCTGTAAAGCGCCGGAAAATACAATTGCGACTAGGACGCCGCCGGAAGCGGTAGTTACTCCAGCAACACCCCCTCCGACCGCAACTCCCCCTGCTGAACCGCCAACGGAAACTCCTCCTCCGCCAGCAACCGAAGCTCCGCTTGAGGAGGAAGGAGAAACAGAGGCTGCGGCTGAAAACATCTCTACTGTTGGACAATTAATAAAAAGAGAATTACCCGGTTTTCTTGAAGAACTCCAAGGATTAGAGGAAAGATTCCCATGGAGCGAGTATGAGGCTTACTATAATTATTGGACAAGTCTTGATGGTTATACCTATAACTATCAGTTGCAGCGGACATTATCAGGGAAGGTGCAAGAAGATGGGAAAAAAATATCAGGTTTTAGAACATTGGCCACCCTTATTTCCGGGGCCGTTAATGCTACGAGAGGACTATTAAACGAGCCTCTCCCTTTGGAAGAAGAACAGAGAAGTCAACTTCTGGAAGATCTAACTCTTTTGCGGGAGTTATTTCAATTAAGTCAAGATATTGAATCCATTTTGAGACAATTTTTCTATGTTAGTACATACCTAACAGAGGATTTATTAAATACTGTGGTAATATTTTACAACTTTATTTTTGCCCAAGGTGAACAAACTATTTACTCTCCTCAGACCGGGAATATTTTTCAAAATCCGGAGTTAATTGCTGCCAGTGTCAGTGTTTTAGAGACAATCAATTCAAAACTAAAAAGTATTACTAAAGAGTCCCCAGAAGGAACTGGCCATGTTCTCAGAGTGCTTGAAGATTTTACAGGAGTTTCTCCCCTCGTTTATATCTGGCCCGGTCTTAACGACGAGATAATTTCTCGTTTATCTAGCCCCCAATTTTATCGTCAATTTCAAACAATTCTAGAAGAAGAACTACCTCTCCAGATACGAAAAAAATTACCATCAGAACCCAAACAAAACCTTTATCGTTTTTTAGTCGCTTCTCAGTTATTGGCAACAGGAGAAAATGTTATAAGAGGCGGATTTTACTTAAGAATAGTACTAAGACAAAAGGAGTTAAGAGAAGATCCTATAAATAATTTAGAAGTTTTTTCCCAGGAATTAATTCCTGCTTCTCCGCCAGTAGTAGCTCTGAGGCTTTTTGCTGTGGTTCAGGAAGTGGCTAAAAAACTCGAATCTTCTCTGGGAATTTCTCTTGGACAGGAAGATCTAGCCCTCATCTTTGGGGTCGTGATGGCTGAAAGCAGCTGGCGAGATTATTGGTTGGGTGAAGCAAGGCCAACTATAATAGGAGATAATTCGTTCACCGTTAGTATTAATGGCTATACTTTTCCCCGTGTTAGGGCCGAATTAAGAACTGACCCTATCACAGATAGGGAGTCAGTTTTTCTTTTTGCTCCTAATGAAAGCAATTTCCCATTGGCAATAATTTCTCCGAAAGAGTCTCTAAGTCCTGAGAAAGTTGGGGACCTTAGAGCTGTTCTTAATGCTATAAACGGGCAAGACTGTTTTGCTCGCTATAGTATCCGCGGACCAGAGGGAGAAGTGGGGCCTCTCCAAGTTAATATTCCTTCAATGACCCGTGAGCAAAGCGGCGATATTAAAGATGAGTGGGTGGGAGTTATTGAGTATGTCGAGCCTGTTACTGGAAACCGTAAGCTTTTGCCAGAAGGATTAAGATGGGATTATCCCGGCACTATTGCTGCCGCCATGGCTATATTAGGGGTAGGAAGACATGATGATTTGAGAGGAATAACTTCTCCTGAGAAAATAGATTCTCCTGATAGGGTTGACAAGCTGAGAGAAATCTTGCGACGAATTTATAAAAACTGGAATTCTTATCCTGGCCATTTCGAAGGAACAGAAAGAAGTTATGGTCCCTTATTTTGCTCTTGGCTTGATGCCTTTAGAAATGCTGGAGTTACGATAGAAGCAGATTTAGAAACAGTATGGAATTTTTTAATCCGATTTTATAATGAGACTCGTTTCGTGGCTCCTTCAACAACTGTGTATTAACACCAATCGCTTGACTTTTATTTTTTAATCACTATGATATAATATAGTCAGTTTAAAAAGCGGAATCAGGAGAGATTCCATTCCGGCTTTTCAGGCAAGATGGATAATCAGAACCAAAAGAGGCAAAGATATCAAGTATTTCTTTTTTAGCTAAAGAGTGACTTGCTTGTCTGAAGGGCCGGGGTGGAAGCCCCGGTTTTTTATTTGGTTGAGAAGGGCACTTTGACAATTAGGATTGAGAAGAAACTTAACTTGAAGGTTAAGTTGTCAACCGGATTTCTCCCAATCTTTGGGATGAGAGTCTAGGACTAAGGCAGATGGTGGATGCCTAGGCGACAAGGGCCGATGAAGGACGCGGCAGGCGGCGAAACTGGTCGGGGAGGTGCCAAGCAACCGTTGATCCGGCCGTCTCCGAATGGGGAAACCCACGCCGTGGTAACACGGCGTACCCCGAATTTTCGGGGGGGGAACTCGGGGAACTGAAACATCTCAGTACCCGGAGGAAAAGAAAACAAATGTGATTCCCTCAGTAGCGGTGAGCGAAAGGGGAAGAGCCTAAACCTGCCTTGTCCGTAGGACAAGGAAATCCTGGGGGAATTTCTAATATCTAATATCTAATATCTAAACAAATTCAAATTTTCTAAATTCAAAATTCAAAACAAAATAATTTTATTGTTTTGATATTTGAATTTTGTATTTTGATATTGTTTCGGATTTAGGATTTCGAATTTAGGATTTATGACTTAGCCCCTGAGGATTTTCTCGCCCTGCGGGCGAGGTGGGGGTGGTAGGGCTCCGCTTTTCCCCACTGGCAAGGCTAGAAGAACGCCATGGAATGGGTGGCCAGAGAGGGTGAAAGCCCCGTATTCGAAAGCTGGGTCCAGTGGTGCGGAGTTCCTGAGTAGGTCCGACCAAATCGGGCTGAAGCAACCAGAACCACTCTGGTAAGGCTAAATACCCTTGTCGACCGATAGCGCATAGTACCGTGAGGGAAAGGTGAAAAGAACCCCGGGAGGGGAGTGAAAGAGAACCTGAAACCATCTGCTGACAAACAGACAGCGCCTCGTGCTTCGCACGAGGAAATCCTAATATCTAATATCTAATATCTAAACAAATTCAAATTTTCTAAATTCAAAATTCAAAACAAAATAATTTTATTGTTTTGGTCATTTGAACATTTGGATTCTTGCCCGCCAAGACTGCGAAGCTGTCGGCGGGTTGATATTGTTTCGGATTTAGGATTTCGAATTTAGGATTTTCTTGCGCGGAGCGCGAGGTCATGTCGTGCCTATTGAAGAATGAGCCGGCGAGTTCTTGTCTGCGGCGAGGTTAAGGCCGAAGTGTCGGCCGGAGCCGGAGCGAAAGCGAGTCTGAATAAGGCGTCAGCCCCGATTCGTCGGGGCGCTTAGTCGCAGGCAGGAGACCCGAAACCGGGTGAGCTAACCATGGGCAGGGTGAAGGTCGATGAAAGTCGACCGGAGGCCCGCACCGGTAGGGGTTGCAAGCCCTTCGGATGACCTGTGGTTAGGGGTAATATGCCAATCGAACCCGGAGATAGCTGGTTCTCCCCGAAATATATATTGGTATAGCGCCTGGAGTCAGGCCAGGGGGGTAGAGCTACTGGATGAGTGTTTGGGGGGATGACCTTCAGCACTCAACCAAACTCCGAATACCTTGGTTTTTGTCCAGGTAGTCAGTCTAGCCGGGCTAAGCTGGTTAGACGAGAGGGAAACAACCCAGACTCCCGTCTAAGGTCCCTAAGTGTTAGCTAAGTGGGAAAGGAAGTGGTTCGCCGAAGACAGCCAGGAGGTTGGCTTAGAAGCAGCCATCCTTTAAAGAAAGCGTAACAGCTCACTGGTCGATCCCCCGACTCTTCGGGGGGTTGGCGGACTGCGCCGAAAATTTAACGGGGCTTAAGCTAACCACCGAAGACGGAGATGCCGTTGCTTCGCAACGAAAGTTCTAAATCCTAATGTCTAATTTCTAATTTCTAAACAAATTCAAATTTTCTAAATTCAAAATTCAAAACAAAATAATTTTATTGTTTTGGTCATTTGAACATTTGGGTTTTTGCCCGCCAAGACTGCGAAGCTGTCGGCGGGTTGATATTGTTTAGGATTTAGGATTTCGGATTTAGGATTTCCGCTGCGAAGCAGCGGTGTGGTAGGGGAGCGTTCCCAGGGCGGTGAAGGGTCGATGTGAATCGGCCTGGAGCGCTGGGAAGTGAGAATGCCGGCATGAGTAACGAGAATCCGGTGAGAATCCGGATCGCCGAAAGCCCAAGGTTTCCAACGCCACGGTCGTCGACGTTGGGTTAGGCGGGACCTAAGGGGAGGGCCGAAGCGTCGGCCGTACCCGATGGACAGCCGGTTAATATTCCGGCCCCGCCCCTTTCCGTTCTGCCAGGGGGAGGGACGCTCTGGGATAGGTTGGGTGAGGAAGTGAAATTGCCTCATTGGACTGTCAAGCTAGGGGAGGTAGGAAAATCCGCCTCTCTGTTTTAAGGCGAGACAGGACGCAAGGCCGACTTGTCGGCCGAGCCAACCAACTTCTGGAGCCGAGAAAAGCTTCGCCTGGAGGAAAGGTGGCGCCCGTACCGCAAACCGACACTGGTGGGCAGGTCGAGTAGACCAAGGCGAGCGGGAGAAAGAGGGTCAAGGAACTCGGCAAAAAAGCTGGGCGTAACTTCGGGAGATGCCCTGCCCCGACTAATTCGGGGCCGCAGCGAAAGACTGCTCGGCGACTGTTTATCAAAAACACAGGTCTCTGCAAACCCGTAAGGGGAAGTATAGGGGCTGAAGCCTGTCCAGTGCCGGAAGGTTAAGGGGATCACTCTTCGTCCTTCGGACAAGGAAATCCTGGGGGAATTTCTAATGTCTAATTTCTAATTTCTAATATCTAATATCTAAACAAATTCAAATTTTCTAAATTCAAAATTCAAAACGGTTCTGTTTTGAACATTTGAACATTTGGATTTTGATATTGTTTAGAATTTCGGATTTAGAATTTAGGATTTATGACCTAACCCCTGAGGATTTTCTCGCCCGGAGGGCGAGGGGTGTGAACCGAAGCCCCGGTGAACGACGGCGGTAACTCTAACCGTCCAAAGGTAGCGAAGTCCATTGTCTGGTAAGTTCAGACCGGTATGAAAGGCTTAACGACCGAGCAACTGTCTCGACCCTCTACCCGGTGAAATTGAAATACCGGTGAAGATGCCGGTTAGTGACGGCAGGACAGAAAGACCCCGTGGAGCTTTACTGAGGCTTGGCATTGGGAAGGGTGTCTTGATTGTCGAGAATAGGTGGGAGTCTCGTCCTTCGGACAAGGAAATCCTGGGGGAATTTCTAATGTCTAATTTCTAAACAAATTCAAATTTTCTAAATTCAAAATTCAAAACAAAATAATTTTATTGTTTTGGTCATTTGAATTTTGTGCTTTGATATTGTTTCGGATTTAGGATTTCGAATTTAGGATTTATGATCAACCCCTGAGGATTTTCTCGCCCGGAGGGCGAGGCATCCGTGGAATACCACCCTTCAAGATATCTGACCCTCACCGACGGTCGCTGGAGACGCGGCCCGGGACAGTGCCTGGCTGTCAGTTTGGCTGGGGCAGCCGCCTGCTAAAGAGTAACGCGGGCGCACAAAGGTCGGCTTGCTCCGGAAGGAAATCGGAGTCTAAGGGCAAAGCCAGAAGCCGGCTTGACTGCGAGACTGACGAGTCGAGCTCGCCGAACCGTGAAGTGTGACGAAGTCTCTACTTCATGGAGAGGTGAGGGTGAAGCGTGAGCGCAAGCTCTCTGCTTCACTCAGGTGCGAAAGCAGGTCTTAGTGATCCCCTGGAGTTCGTGGGACACTTCAGGGCTTAACGGATAAAAGCTACCCCGGGGATAACAGCGTGGTCGGGCCCGATAGTCCGCATTGACGGCCCGGATCGCGACCTCGATGTCGACTTGGCGCATCCTGGCGCTGAAGAAGGCGCCAAGGGTTGGTCTGTTCGCCCATTAAAGCGCTGCGTTAGTTGGGTTCAGAACGTCGTGAGACAGTTCGGCCCCTATCCGCCGTCACCGTTCGATCCTTGAGGGGAGCTGGCCACAGTACGAGAGGACCTGGCTGGGGGAACCTCTGGTGTGCCGGTTGTTCTGTCAAGAGCACCGCCGGGTAGCTATGTTCCCAAGGGATAACCGCTGAAAGCATCTCAAGCGGGAAGCCCACCCCAAGATGAGGGATCGTGCCTCGCGCTGTGCGCGAGGTGTAGGCCCCCGGAAGACTACCGGGTTTGCCCCCGATTCGTCGGGGGATTATGGGCGGGCGGTGGAAGATCGGTAACGATCTAAGCCAACCCGTACCTGTTGGCCAAACTTAGACCCATCCCAAAGTTCCGGAAAACCGGTTGACAACTTGACTGTCGAGTTAAGCAAGAAACTAGAAATTTGCCCCGACATTTTGGGGACAAATTTCAAAAAATAAAGAAAGGAGATCATGAACCAAAATGCCCAAAACAACCAAAAAAGTCAAAAAAACTTCTTCAGCTAAAACTCCCCCTCAAGAGCCCCAATCAATGGCGGAGCTCTTGGCCCAAACTGGCTATCAGCTTCGGGGGTTAAGGAAAGGGGAGTATCTCACGGGTACAGTAGCCGAGATTAAAGGAGGAACAATTTTTATTGATGTTGGCGCTAAGACTGAGGGGATTGTTACCGGTAAAGAGTTGGCCTTGGTTAAGGATTTTGTTAGTCATCTTAAGGTTGGTGATCAAGTTGAGGTCCAAGTTCGGGTGCCAGAAAATGACCGGGGCCAAACCTTGCTTTCTCTTCGAAAAGCAGCCATGGATTATGGCTGGAAATTCTTTGAGGAAAAGCTGAAAACCGGTGAAGAAGTGACCGTCTTTGCCCGAGAAGAGCGCCATGGCGGCGCGATTGTCGTCGCTCCCATGGGTCTCTTGGGCTTTATTCCTGGTTCTCAAATTGGTAAAAAATATCATCATCAGCCGCGAGAGCTGATTGGTAAAAAGGTCAAGGTCAAAGTTTTGGAGGTAGATCGAGATAAGAATCGCCTCGTTTTTAGTGAGCGTTTGGCTAGCGAGCCAGAGGAAGTAGAACAAGAGCGTCAGCTGATTGCTCAAATTAAGTTAAATCAACAATTTAAGGCCAAGGTGGTCCGAGTCGAACCTTTTGGCCTTTTTGTTCAGATTAAAGTGAAGAATAAACCTTTGGAGGGATTGGTTCATATTTCCGAGGTTTCTTGGGAAAAAGTGGAGGATTTACCTCAGATGTATCAGGTTGGCGATGAGGTTGAAGTCTTATTATTGAATAAGGAAGATGGTCGGCTTCAGTTCTCGATTAAGCGTCTCACTCCTGATCCTTGGGCTGATATTGAAAAGAAGTATCCTGTTGATAAGCAATTTAAGGGTGAGGTGGTTCGTTTGGCCAGCTTTGGCGCCTTAGTCCGCTTAGAGCCAGGAATCGAGGGGTTGATCCATATTAGTAAGATTCCTCCCGAGGCTAAGTTAGAGGTGGGCCAAAAAGTTCGTTGCTATGTTGAGTCATTAGACAAGGAAAATCGCCGCTTGAGTTTAGGATTAGTGCTCACGGGTAAAAAGCTGCCGATTTATAAATAACCGACACTGACCAAAATCCCTGTCGATCGGCCAGAAACTGTGATAGACTTTGCTTAATGACCGGATTAGTGAGGCTGGTTATCAGGGGGCTAACCTTTTTACTAGTAGGAGTAATTGGTCTTGTTTTCTCAATTCAGGCTCAGACCAGTGGTTGTGATTATTTAGTAAGCAATAATCAGGAATTGCGCCAGGCTAATCAATCGGTTCAGCCCGGAGAAACGGTTTGTTTCCAACCGGGACGATACCAGGAGGCCATCTTGCCAAACCGCAGTGGCCAACCTAGTCAATGGATTACTTATCAGGCTGCTGATCCTAGCCAACCGCCAATTTTGACTCGGCCTGCTAAGCTTCAGCGACGAAGCTATATTATCCTACAGAACCTGACTTTCTATTCTTTGACCAGCGGTTCGGCCTGGATTATTACCAACGGCGATTCCCATCATATTAAAATTTTGAATAATTATTTTGATACTCCTTGTGCCCGAGACTGGTCTTGCCACGACTGGAATGTTTGGAACGGCCTTTTACTCCAAGGCCATCATTATTGGCTGATTGGTAATCGTTTTGATTATTGGTGGGATGGGAATACGGTTACCCTGGAAGCCGATTACTCTTTGGTGGAAGAAAATGATTTCAGCCAAGGTGCTTCTAGTCATGGCCAGTTGATTATTAATGCCAGTAATGTGGTGGTCCGAGGTAACTATCTGCGTAATCCTTGGGACCGGGCCGCTGCTTTCAAGGGTGATGGTAAGCGAGCGCAACGGGTTTTGGTGGAGACCAATTTGTTTATTGATAATATTTGGGATCCTGAACAACCTCGGCCTGATTTTACTGTTGAGCGTCGGGAGACAGTAGCGGCTCAAGCAGTTAAATTGCTGGTTTCTTGGGGGATTTTCCGTAATAATTTAATGATTTTTACTAACGGCGGGAGCACTAATCAAAAATCGGCTACTAGCTTGGGAATGGCCACTTATAACCAGGTTCACTATGCTGAGCATCTGCGTGTTTATCACAATACCTTTTTTAATAATGCTACCAGTCACATAGTTGCCAGCCGCAATTCTGATCCCTATTATGCTGAGGATAATCATTTTAAGAATAATGTTTTTTATCAATCAGGTCCCCAGAGTAAGGGCTTTTATGCTTTTGAGGCGCGAGTCAGAGAAGTGCCTTGGCGCAGCTATCGCTTTGAAAACAATATTTTTGCTGATGACGAAGATCAGCTATTGTTTTATTTCCGGGGTGAATCGCCCGAGGAATATTCTCTGGCTCAAGTGGAGTCTAAGTATAGCCAAGTCTTTGGTAATAATTTAGGTCAAGCTCCCATTTTTCGTCAACCCGAGCTAGGATTTCAAGCTAAAGCAGCGCCGGAAAACTATCACCTTGAAGATCTGCCAGCCTTTTTCCAGGCTTATCGCTTGGCCAATAATAGTCCTGGGCGTCAGGCAGCAGCTGCTTTAACTCGGTTAACTCAAGCGGCCAGCAACACCACTCGTTTGAGCGTTGAGGATGCTTATTATTTTTCCGATGGCTTTGGTTTGGTTGAGGGGGACGAAATTATTATTCGTCATCAGGGCCAATTGATTAGGCGTCGGGTAACTCAGATTCCTAACCAGACGACCTTGGTAGTGGATCAGCCAGTTTCAGCCAGGGCTGGTGATCCGATTTATTTGGCCGCTGCTGGCGTTGCTGCCGACTTGGGTATCTATGGCTTGACCAGTGAAGAACCTCAAATTGAACCCAACTTTGATCTTAATGGTGATGGTCAGATCAATCATTTTGACGCTAGCCTAGTCATCGCTTGTTGGCAGTTAAACCAGGGGCCTTGTCAATTGGCTGACTTCAATCAGGATGGCCAAGTCGATGGTCAAGACCTGCGCCTTGAATTAATCAACCTGTTTTCCGCTTCTCCGACTAAATAAGGTTTTTTGCCGTTCACGAAAAGGTCAAGAGTTCGACTATAAGCGAACCAGAAGCAAGCTCTTCCGCATTTACGAATCTATAAATCTATAAATCTATAAATCTATGAATCTATAAATCTATGAATTAACAAATCTACAAATGCTGACTTTAATATATTAATATATTAAATCATTAAAGTGGAATAATATTTGGGATGCGCTATAATAATTAAAATGAAAAAGTTTTCTGTCTCTTTTCCTCGAGGTCTTTTTTGGTCAAGAAAATTGAGTCGGCTTGATCTGATTGAGGACCGCTGTTATATTATTCACCAATTACTGGCTTACGGTGATTTAGACCAAATAAGACAATTGTTTCAACTTTATCCCAAAAGCGAGATAAAGAAGGTTTTTATCCATCAACCGCGTAAAATTTATACCCCCTCCAGTTTTAACTTTGTCAAAAATTTTCTTTTAGGGCTTAGAAAGAAAAAGCTTGACCGGCGAAATTATGTCAAAAATTTATCCTGAAATTCTTGATCCAGCCCGACGCGAAGTTTTCCAAAAATTGGCTGCTTTTAGGCAGATAGGGGTTTTGGGTGGAGGGACGGCTATTGCCCTTCAGTTAAAACATCGCTATTCTTATGATTTTGATCTTTTCTCAACTGGATCGTTACCTCGCAACCTGCTTCAAAAGGTGATCACTGTTTTTGGTCAAAAAATTAAAAAAATAGTTGATAATCTTGGAGAATTAACTTTTATTACTCCCCAAGAAGTTAAAGTGAGTTTTATTCACTTTCCTTTTCCCCCTCGTCATCCTCCTTTAGTTACTGATTCAATCTCACTTTTTGATCTTAGGGATTTAGCCTCCAATAAAGCTTATGTAATTGGGCGACGGGGCGAATATCGAGATTATGTTGATTTGTTCTTTCTTTTTAAAAACGGGTTAAAACTAGAGACGATTATTGCTGAAGCAGAAGAGCGTTTTGGGGGTGGTTTTTCCCATCGACTTTTTCTTGAACAACTGGTTTATTTTGAAGATCTGGAAATAGGAAAGATTGACTTTATTGATCAAGCATATTCTCCTAAGGAAATTAAAGTCTTTTTTCAAAAGATGATTGGTGATTATCTTGGTAAAAGTAAGGTTTAAGTTTCTTTTTCAGTGGACTGGAGGGAGCTGAAAACCAACCCTGACTCCTGGCAAATTTTTCGCTTGCGGGCGAAGATTCTTGATTCGGTCCGCCAATTTTTTCGACAAGAGGGATTTTTGGAAGTCCAAACCCCAGTTTTGGTCCCGGCCTTAATTCCTGAATCCTATCTTGAAGTTTTTGAGACTCAGTTGGAGGATAAATTAGGTCAGAGGCGGCTAGCTTTTTTGACTCCTTCGCCGGAACTCTGGCACAAAAAGCTGTTGGCTGCTGGTGCCGGCAATATTTTTGAAATTACTAAAAGCTTTCGTAACACTGATCTGGGCGGTCATTTTCATAATCCTGAGTTTACTCTTTTGGAATGGTATCGGGTAGGAGCTGATTATCGCGCCACCATGGAGGACTGTGAGCGTCTCCTGCGCTTTATTAATAATAAGGTAAACAAAGAGAGTCGGTTAACTTATCAGGGCCAGACTTTAGATCTCAGCTTGCCTTTTGAGCGAATTTCAGTGATTGAGGCTTTTAAAAGGTATGCTGAAATTGATGATCGGGTCCTTTTTGATCCGGATCAATTAAGAGCCGAGGCCAAGAAGCGGGGTTATCGAATTAGCGCTCAAGATGATTGGGAGGTGGTTTATGATTTGATTTATCTCAAGGAGGTTGAACCTCATCTAGGCTGGCAGCGACCGACAATCATCTATGATTTTCCGGCCCAATTTGCTCCTTTGGCCAAGACTAGTGCCCAGGACCCTCGCGTCAAAGAGCGATTTGAGCTTTATTTATTTGGAGTCGAATTGGCTGATGCCTATAACGAATTAACTGATCCCGTTGAACAGGAGAAGCAGTTTAGAAAGGAGATTGGATGGCGAAAAAGACTGGGTAAGAAGGATCATCCAGCTGATTGGGATTTTATTGAAGCTTTGCGTTCTGGTTTGCCTCCTTGCTCCGGTGTTGCTTTAGGCCTTGATCGCCTGGTAATGATCTTGGCCAACAAGACCGACATCAACGAAGTCCTCCTCTTCTCAGCCAAGGATATTTTTTTCTAATAACCCATTTTGGTTGTGAGTGTGGTTTGTCTAGCCTGTTGTTTTTCTAACTCTCTTTTTATTGTTTTTAAGTAGGCCGCTATTTGTCTTAATTGTTCCTGATTAAACTCTTTTTCATGATGCGCTCTTCTTCTGTTTAATTCTTGTCGAATTTCTTCTGAACTTATTGCCGTGATAACGCTATCAAGATTCTTTTTTAGGATTCTCAATTGTTCTGGATTTAGCTTCCTTGTTAGGCGTATTGCCATTATCTCTGGAGGTCTAATCGTGAAGGTGTCAATCATGGCAATAGGAAGATCGTACCAACTATTAATTGCTGCCGATTGTAGGTAACAAAAGAATTCTTCACTCGGATCTCGCGAACTGAGCCCCCTTAGACTCCAGTACGATTCATCAAGAGGGTTGATTTTAGTCAGAAGTTTAGCCAGCAAATTTTGTTCTTCTGTTGTTGTTTTAGTAGTAAAATTTTTCACTACTCCAGCAAGCCAATTAGTTGTAGCCGAG
>JALUUX010000086.1 GCA_027021145.1 Candidatus Shapirobacteria bacterium | reverse complement strand
CCTCCCACCCGGGGTAAAGACTCTAGTCGGCGTTCAATTTCTTTGACTAAGTCTTCTAGGCTCACCTCTAATTTCTTTAATACCTCCACGACTACTCCTTCAAACCCCACAATGAGCGCCAAAAATAAATGAAGAGGTAATACCTGGGGCTGACGATAGTCTCGAGCCAACTCCTGTGCCTTAATTAGAGCCTGTTGGGAGTTGTAAGTCAGCTTCTCGGGATCAATCATTCTATGTTAATAATAACCACCCCTGTTGCTCTTTGCAACACCAGTCTTACCAACACCGGGTGTTGAACACTATTCAAACACCGGGTACTAGAACCTCTTTTCTTGCTAAACAATAAAGATGGGAAACTTCTTCTTTCCCCTCTTTTTCTAATTCTGTTTCGGCTCTTAGAAGTCTAAATCCTGCTTGACGAAGAAGGTCGATATTTCTTTTCTTATCAAAATGACTCCAATACATTGGTGCGCCGAGCCAATTATCCTCTCTTGCCTTTTCTAAATCACTAACTCCCATCGTGACTAAAAGATAGCCACCAGGCTTTAGCATCTTCCAAATCTTCTCTAACAGTTTTCGGTGATATTTTCTGGGAACATGAATGATTGCATAGAGAGAAACAATAGCATCAAAAGAATTATTGGGGAAATCAATCTCTAGCATATCAGCTTTGATAAATTTAGCTCGGGGAACGTTTTTCCTTGCTAGCCGAATTTGCCTTTCAGAAATATCTACTCCGACAACTTGATAGTGTTGGGCCAGTATCTTAGTTGCTGGGATGCCAGCTCCACAACCTAAATCGAGAATTCTAGCATTTCGAGGGAGCAATTTGACTAAAGGACTCAGGTGTTTGATTGTGTGTTTATTCGCATCCGAACTTAATCGGAACTTTTTCAAATATTTTTCAGCAATCTGGTCATAACCCTTCTCCACTAGTTTTCGATAATTCATTAATCCTCCACTTTTCAATGCTAACTATTAGTATTTTAGTATTGTATCTGAGATTGGACAACTAACTCTTCCTCAATCCCAAGAATACTTTAAGGAGGGAGCAATCAGCCATGGTATTGGGCTCAGGGAGTTAATTTCCCAATCGGGCAGTATAGTTTTGAAGCCAGATGATGTAGTCGGCTAGGTCAACCGTATGGGTCTGATCTCCTTCTCGACAGTCGAAGTCAACCGGTGCTTTTTCTTCTTCACTGACCGTCTCTCCGTCAAGAATTTTTTGATAAACCGTGACCCAATAACTAAAGTCGGTTAAATCAACCTCGCCATTACAATCAGCATCACCTTGCGATTTAGTTCCCTGAGGGCACTGAGCACAAAATCCTCCCCCACCCGAACCACCACCATTAACGGCAATTGTCTGGGGTACCACTGCCTGGAGCACATCAACTACTTGACCATTCTGATTAGTAGCCAAATTGCTATCAGTTGTCTGACCTGGCCCATTAAAAACTACCGTAATAGTAGTTGGCTGAGTTTCTTTTACTCGGAAAACAATTTCTGCCCACGGATCAACTACCTGACTAACCGGATCAACAATTTGATCTTGAGACCATTGATAAATTACTGACCCAAAAGCTAGGCGACCATTAGTATTAGCCATCTGGATTACTTTATCTTTATCGAAACTGCCTTGATCATCGGTGGGAGCAAAAGTGGGAAACAGATCGGTCCGAGGTAAAACATCAACCACCTCAAGCACTTGTTGATCGAACTCTAAAACCAAATCAACTCCCGTTAGTGAGACTCCAGCCGGATCAATTTTCACCCTCAGATTAAAGCTTTCGTTTTGACCAGCTTCAATTTGACTGGGATTAATTTCAATCGTAGGCTGATTAGTTTGGGCTTGAGAGGAATGCCATTTAGCGGTGATAAAACTAGCACCAACCAGTAAGATAAACAAGAAAACAATCTTTTTTTTCATGTCTTGCCTTGCCTCCATTTTACCTGGTCAATTTTTAGTTCGTCAAGATGATAAAATTATTAAACCAAAATCTAAGCTATTAGCCTGACCATCGGGAAAAACATCGTGATCAGGCGGAAAGCTAAATTTCCTCAATAGTTGGCGTCGATCAGTCCGGTTAATTTGACCATCACGATTAAAGTCAGGGTTAACTCGCCTCATTCCTTGAGTCGGAATAACTTTAATCGCCAAATCGCCTCGAATTACTCGATCGCCAAATTGGCGCCGCAATTGATCTAAATCGATGATAATTCGACCTTGGCTATTGGCGGCAAAGTTAACCGTGCCGATAGCCTCTCCTTGCCAGGGTGACCAAATCTGGCCGGTTAAGTTGGCTCGAGCAGGATATCCCTCAACTATAATCTGACCGCGCAAAGCATTAATAGCAGTGCCCTCTACCTGGCGACGCCAAGTAGTGGATAAATCCTGGATCCACAAAACTAAACCTCGATTAACAGGATCTTTTTGGCCTAAGACGCGCAGATTCTGATTACCCTGGATTTGAGCTTGAGCATCACGCCAATAACCACTATGGAGGGGTAAGTCAGCAATAAAACGGCGAAAGCGACCAAACTCGGCTCTTAATTGGTGCTGGTTGAGATCTCGCTGATACCAAAGTAACTCATAGGTGGTATTAGGCTGAACTTGAGCCCAAACAAAATTGTGAAGCCAGTAGCCCTGTTCGTCTTGATCTAAACCCGAACACAGTGTTTCTTGCGAGCAAGTGAGATCAGTCTCTCCTCTAACTAAAGGTTTGCGCCCAATTTCTGGATGGTTATTCAACCAACCATTGATTCCTCCTTCAGGAGCACAAGGACAGCCGCCCTGATAAAGACAGCGACCTAAGGAGAGGTGAAGCAAAGCAGCATCTTCGCTCACCAGCTGACCACTAATCGGATCACGTTGATTGGGATAGCAGAGGCTGTTATGGGGTCGAGCGTGAATATCATAGTAGGACAAAGTTTGAAAATCAGCCTTCCCCCAAAATCGCTGCAAAGGAAAACCGTTGGCAAAAGAAGTGGTTACCATCTGAGGTTCACTCCCAAACTGGTTAAGATACCGGGCCAAAGCTTCCGCCTGATTGAAATGGCGCCAGCGGCCACGGTTGCCCTCATTGAGGAGCTCCCAAGAATGGATTGCTCGGGCATAACCCCAACGAGCCTTGAGATAATACCACCAATACTTGTGCAAGCGACGGACCAAAGTATCCTGATCCGGATATTCGGGTCGCACCCGACCAATGCCGTGAAAATTATCCTCAGGTGTTCCTTCTGGCGCTAAGGGATCACAAACTTTTTCTCCTTGATCATTAAGACAGCGAAAAACCGGGTCCCATTTTTCTAAAACAACTAATTTTAAGAAAATCTTATTTTCCTGGGCTGACTCGATCACTTTATCCCAAATATAGGCAATAAACGGATCGTAATAATTTTGAACATTAAAATCACCCTTAGGAACAACATTGGGCCCTAATTCGCCGTTAGGCAAAACTTCTCGAATGGTAATGTAATCCACCCAAACCCGACCACCGGTGGTGTTTTCTAGCTTAAGACTTAAATTGCGTAAATCATGCTGATTTTTAGTGGTAAATCGAGCCCGGTAAATTTGCCAATCATGGGTGCCTCGGATATAAGGAAGAAAAAGAGGATTGCTATCCCAGTTGGCCCGGTTGCCTCGAGGACAACGGCGCATTTGCTTTACGGTAAAACCCCAGGGGTGACTGGCATCAGCTGGGCCAGTAATATTTTCGCTCCGCAAGCGGATTTCTAGTTCATATTCCGTGTTGGGTTTTACCGAAGGAAACCGACCTGGTGCTGCCAGCCGAGGACAGGGATTAAACCCATGCCCAGGATTAGCACTGGTGTCGACTTTATAACTCCAGAGATGATTATTCCAAGTTGGCTCTCTTACCTGGCCAGCTCGGGGCCATTGATTTTGATAACTCATTTGGGGGTTAGTCAACCACGGCTGCCAAGCAGCCCCGAAAATACCGGTGCCGGTCATCCACATTCGAAGGAAATTTAGGCCTTTCTCGCGATAATCAGCCATCTTTCGCTCCATTCGAAAACTATTGCGCAAATCGATGCTATCTTGATGGCCCAAGCCCCACCAAAGCGTCCCATCGGAGAATTCAAAAAAGCGGCGGTCAGTGGGGGAAACGCGTAAAAAACCATGGACGCCAGCTTGGGGTTGAGTAACTCGAAAATTACCCTGGCGCAGGTCCCAGCGGCCTTGACTGAATTCTAGCCAAAGTCGATAGCGCCAAGACCCCAGCCGGTTAGGAGTAAATCGCACCTGCCAATGAGCTTCCCCTTGAGGGTAAAGCCACTCCCGATCATCGATTTCCTCGCGCGCCATCGGCTGAAACCAAAAAGCTGGTTGGCGATAAACGGTGCGCCAA
The DNA here is from genome assembly GCA_027021145.1 of Candidatus Shapirobacteria bacterium. Classification (GTDB taxonomy): domain Bacteria; phylum Patescibacteriota; class Microgenomatia; order UBA12405; family JAHJSD01; genus JALUUX01. The sequence goes on along the minus strand of JALUUX010000086.1, from coordinate 2,362 downwards.
TCATCTGGACTAAACTCAGCCATTACTGTCACTCCCTGAGGGAGTGACTCAAAGCCAGCTGGTCGCTGGGGGTCGTAGGGCCAATAAGGATTGATTTCCTCGGGTAGCCCTTGGATTTCAAAATCAAGAATAAGTGGCTCCCATTGAGGCACCTCCTGAGCGCTTTGGCGAAAATTATTAAGACTAATAGTCGCCGCCCCTGCCGGCCGAAGGGCCAAACTACTGAAGAGTAAAAAGAAAACTAGTTTTCTCACTGATTGAAATAGGCGAAGTCTAAACTGGTAACCTGACCATCGCTGTTAATGTCTTCTCGAAATCGGTTCTCGCTTGATCCTCGAGTAAGCATGGCTTTAAGCACTGCCTGACGATCTTGATCATCTACTTGACCATCACAGTTTACATCCTTTTGGCCGGCGCATTGAGGTTCCGGAGGTTGACCTAAGCGTCGCGCCAATTGGTCTTCATAGAGCGATTGAGGCTCTAAGGTTTCGCCTTGGCCTTCGCCTTCAATAATTGTGGTCGGCTCATAAAAATCAGGCCGGTGAGGGTCGCCTGGATTGGCGCTCCCAAAAACTGAAACCAATTGTCCTGCTGGTCCGCGGGCACCAATTACATAGCCCCATTCCCACTGATCACTAACAATGGCTTTGCCACCCCGAATATGGGGCCGAATCACTTCAGTATTCCAAAAAACAGTGCTACCCACGGCCACTCGTTGATTACCCCAGGCTCGATATTGAGCTAGCCAGCTATCGCCATCAAGAATGAAATTGTCGATCAAATTGGCATGAGAAAACCACATGTGAAAGTCCGATTGCAGGGTCTTGCCGTAAACATCTTCGTCGCTCTTGGGATAATTGGGCGAAAATCCACTCTTGGAGCGATAAAGCACTACTCCATTGGCCTCCATTCCTTTAAAAGAGAAGTTGTGACGACCATTAATCCCACTTGAGTCTTTGACTAATAAGTCGTTGCCATAAAGCACAAACATATAGCCATTGCCCCCTTCGCCATGAGTTTGCGGATTACGCAAATGAACATTTTCTATGGTAATGTTGCGCGAATCACGCATAACAATCCCATAAGAATGGAGTTGGTATTTGAGTTCGTCAGGAGCGTTGCGCCGATAACCATAACCCTGAGTGTTTTCCGGTGGTGGATAAGTCTGAACATTGCGTACCCAACAATTAAGAGCATTTTTAAAAAAGAGTAAGTGGCTACCGTGAATATCGTGATCATCATTCATATTGGGTACTTCTTTCATAGCAAAAGCCAGATCTTCAATCCCTACTTCTTCGATGGGCGGCTTGATTTTATAGACTACTGAAGGATAGGAACGACGCAAGCGATACCGGGTTGGGATGTCGACAGTAATTGTTTTTCTCTGTCGATCAATAGCCACGATTTCGCGTTGATACATTAAACCCTTAATTTGATTGTCACCAAAGGGAGGATTGCCCAAATCATTAAGCAACGCCTCACCTTTCTTGCCCTGGATCATGATTTGATCGCCTACTTGGAAGGGGCTGGTATCAGCTACGGGGATAACTTTGGTGGGCCAAAGCAAATCTTCAGTAATGGCCACTTCTTCACTAGCCGGCTCAGACCATTGAGTGTAGTTTAAATTAAAAGCTTGAGCCTCAGCCCAAGTATTAGGTCGAACACCATCAACTCCAGCGAAAATCTGAATCACTCCGCCCTTGCGGGAATAAGTGGAGTTATAAAAGATGCGGCTTCGATCCGGGCCTGCTCCTCTGAGCACTACCCCACTCTTTTTAATCAGCAGGGCCCAAGGATGGCCCTCATAACGACCATTCTGGGTGCCATAAATCTTAGGTTCAACATAATAAGTTCCTGGTGGAAAATAGACTACTCCACCACCGGCGTCTTCAGCCGCATCAATAGCCGCTTGGATTGCCTCTGTGTCATCTTGACCGTCATTAGGTCGAGCCCCATAGTCTTGAATATTGAAGACTGGTCCTTCTATCCGAGGAATCGGTTTTTCTCCCCGATGATAACCAGCATAGGAAAAGTCATGGATAATCCGACCCTGGCTGTCGTGATCGCCTGGTTGCCAACTCTGAGGATAAAGGGCCGAGCGCCACGCTTGGGCCGGCCGGGCCCAAAGCCACAATCCCCAACCAACAATTAAACTCCCCCAGAACCAAGTTTTTTTCTTATTAATCATCGATATTATTGATCCCTCTAATTAATACCTTACCAATCCCCTCTTCTTCTTGTCAATTCACCTTTTTTCTTTACTATTCTTCTCATGCATAAGTTCAGAAACATTTTGGACTCTTTCAGAAAAGAATTAGCCCCATTATCAGAAGATGGATTGGAGGTAAAAACATGACTTACA
>JALUUX010000085.1 GCA_027021145.1 Candidatus Shapirobacteria bacterium | reverse complement strand
GTTTTTAAGATAGAAACTACTCGAGCCGGTGAGGAAAAACTTAACCGAGTTATGATCGTAAAGATATTTAATCGCTCTGCTGGCTGAAGGCAGATTTTGGATTTCATCGATAAAGACAAAGGCCCTTTCTCTTTTGTTTATGCCAAATTCGGCTAAGTTGTTCCAAATGTTATCATAATTTTCTTCTTCAAATAATTTGCGGTGGAGGGGATTCTCAAAATCCAAAAAAACTTTGTTATCTGTTTTAAGCTGAGCAAAAAGGTGCTTAAGCAAAGTGGTTTTCCCTACCTGACGCATACCAGTGATAACAATAATCTGCTCTGTCTCCAGCTCGCTTTCCAGTTGGGCTAAAATTGCCCTGGGGTAAAACATAATTACAGCTTACAGTTACTAGGGGTATTTGTCAAGTAGTATTTGACAAACTGCCGCCGCCTCTTGCAACACCCTTTTCTTCAACTCAATTGTTTTCATTCCTTCATCGTAGACCCTCTTGTAAATAGCTGCCAAAACTCCCCCGGAAGCTGCTGATACCAGTGCTGCCGTTGCTAGCTCCCCCGGCCCTGAAAGCCCCTTAATCCCCACTCTTTCTAGCACTTTAACTCCAAGCTCCTGGGCCCTTTCTTTCTTGTCCTCTTCCATTCATTTCCCTCTCCTCTATCCACTCCCTACTTCTTTAATAGCAACTTTAAAAACTTTTTAATCTTTCATCTTGAGCCTAATTCCCACTCTTAAATGTTGTGTAATCAAACATCCACCCCGCAGCCGGTGCAGAACTAACCGCTACCCCGCTCCCTCTTTCTTACTCAGATAACCACTACAATTACCTTGTTGTACTTTCTTCCTGTCTTCGCCCCTCTCTACTACCCTCTTTCTCTCTAGAAGCAGCCTCCTTCCTTAACCTTTCCATTAAATATTCTGCCTCTATCCTTTTTGCAGCCGCCACATCCTTCTCGGTATACAATCTTGGCATCATACCCGCCAACTTTCTTAACAACTCCATCGTTATCACCTCCTTTCTTAACTTTAAACTACTTTTTCCTTAGTACTCTCTTAGTAGTGTAGCACATAGTGGTCCCATACTACACGTAAATGCTCTCCACACCTCTTCATCTCTATCAGTTTTAATTCCAATTACCAACTTCGAGCCTCTTGCATCCTGACCCACTAACTCCCCCCCTGCTCCGCAGCAAAACTGCAACCTGCTTTCTCTACTATCATCCACCTTTCGTTTCCATAAGTTACTGCCAACTCTATTCTTCCCCCCACTGCAGTTTCCACTTCCCTTCCACCCGCCTGATTACACAAAACAAGAAAATGCTTCCTTCGTTCTTTTCCCATTTCTCTCCTCCTTCTTTAAACTTATATCTGATAGTATTGGCTATAGTACAACCAAAGTGGCTGATTGTCAAGTTTTTGAATCCTCTTGAAGAAGAGCACACAAGACAATCCTAATTCACTCCCGGTGTTGGAATGCACGGACTGGATTAATAGGTCGTGCTAGTGCGTCTTTCGATATCCAAAATCATCAAAACCTCCTTCTCCTCCCAGAGGTCAAACAAAATCCGATAATTACCTACCCGGTGGCGATACTGCGCAAGAGGAAAACCAGAAGGCTTGATCGTGCCAAAGCAAAATGGGTTCTTTTCTAGGGCCAAGATGGCTCTTTTGATTCTTCTTTGGTCTTTTTTGGGAATCCGGCGTAATGATTTTTTGGCTTTGGAGGAAAAAACAGCCTGATACATTGATTAGATCTCTAACTGAGCAAAAACATCCTCGGCTTTTTCTCCTTTACCAGTCAAAATTTCATGCCTGGCTTGAAGCAGTTGTTTAAGATACCGCTTGTCGGCTAACTCTCTTAAAGCCTCTTCTAGTTCTTCGATTAAGAACTTCATTCGCAAGTAATCTTTGATCGAAAGAAGCACTCCTTTGGGCTTTCCTTTTTGGGTAACCACTAACTGGTTTCCCTCCTTTTGTAGCCGAGCTAAAAGAGTCGGCAATTTAGCCCGCAGCTCATAAGCACCAACAAAAGGTAGCTGAAAAAGATCAGTAGTTATCATTGTTTTATGCTAACTTTATAGTAGTTTAACAGAATTATAAATCAGGCAAAAGATTGTGTCAACCTAAAAGGTTCAATGATTCGAATCATCGAACTGAAGCCGAGATAATTTAGACAAATGGAAAAATTTCATTTGACAAATGACAAAAATCGGATATAATGAATTTATGATTGGGATAAAACGCGATTTAACCGAAAAGTTGATCGGCTATCTGGATGTTCCAGAAGTTCTTTTGCTTGTTGGCGCTCGGCAGACAGGAAAAACGACAATCCTTCGCCAACTGGAAGCAATTATTAAAGAAAAGGGCCAAACTTGCTTTTTTTTGACCCTTGAGGACCCGGACTATCTTCAACTGCTTAACCAATCGCCCAAAAACTTACTCCAAATTTTCCCTTTTCCTTCAAAAAAACGGGTTTTTGTGCTGATGGATGAGATTCAATACCTAAAACGGCCTACCAATTTCTTAAAATACTTTTACGATCAGTATCAAGGCCAAATCAAAATTATTGCTTCTGGCTCCTCAGCCTTTTGGTTGGATCGAAAATTCCGCGATTCTTTGGTAGGAAGAAAAAGAATTTTTACCCTCTATCCTCTTTCATTTCGAGAATTTCTCCGCTTTAGGGGGAAAACTAGCTTAAGTCAAAAAGACTTTTCCCAATTGAGTTTAAGCGAGCAAGAGACGCTCAATATTTACTTTCACGAATATCTAGTTTTTGGCGGCTATCCCCGAGTGGTTCTTGCTCCGGCTGAAGAAAAAGAGGCAGTTTTGACTGATATTGCTTATTCTTACATTAAAAAAGATGTCTTTGAGGCTCGAATCAGGGATGAGGAAACCTTTTACCGTCTCTTTCGCCTTCTTGCCTCTCAAGTAGGTCAACTGGTAAACCTATCTGAATTAGCTAGCACTTTGGGAGTTTCAAAAACAATGATTGAAAATTACTTGTTGTTGATGCAAAAGTCCTTTCATCTGGCTTTAATTCGACCTTTTTCTCGCAACTTAAGAAAAGAGCTGACCAAGATGCCCAAAGTTTACTTTTTTGATCTTGGGCTGCGCAATTTTCTGGTGCGCAACCTAAATCCTTTTCCCCTTCGGCCTGATCAGGGAATTTTGCTGGAAAATGCCGTCTTTCGCCAACTGTTAGAAAATTATTCTTTGGAAGTAATCCGGTTTTGGCGCACTACTAATCAACAAGAAGTTGATTTTGTTGTTAATGAAAGCCAGGCCTTTGAAGTCAAACTTAATCCCCAAAGAGTAAGACTAAGACCTTATCAATATTTTCAAAAGAAATATCCCCAGATCAAATTGCAACTAATTGGCTGGGAAACAGAAGCAAAACAAGTAGGCCCGCTTCCAGTAAAAAATCTTTGGGAAATTTACTAATCTTATAGACCCCCGGTGTGGCGTACCTAGGACACACCCGGTGTGGAAGAAAAACTGTAAAGATTTGACAAACTGTCTACTCTGTTATATCATCAACTTATCATGTTGCAATCAGTTAGCGTTGTCCAAGCCCGGAATAATTTCTCTGACCTCATTTCTCAAGCTTATTACGGAGGAAAGAAGTTTTTAATCAAGAAAATGAAGCGGCCATTTGCAGTTTTGTTAGGAATAGAAGAGTACCAACGGCTTGAAAAGCTACAAAATGCCCTTTTTGATAAAATCAGAAGCCAAAGAGAAAAAAACAAAAATATCCCCTTAACCAAATTACAAAAGGATATTCAGAAAGCAATTACCGCTGTGAGATGCTCAAAGTAGTTTTGGATACTAATGTTTCAGTCAGTGGTTTCATCTCCCCAAAAGGTGCCCCAGCAAAATTAATCGACCTCTGGCAAAAAGATAAATTAACAGCTTTTTTATCTTTTCTCAAGTTTGTCGCCCTAAAAGAACAATTAGGGTGATCAAGGACGATCCCGAAGACAACAAGTTTATTGAAGCCGCAGTTGATCAAGCAGCCGACCTCATTGTTAGCGGCGACCAACACTTACTCAAATTGAGAGAGTATCAAGGAATAAAAATCATTACCCCGGCAGAATTCCTCAAACAAATGAGAAATTATCTCTAAGACGCGCCGACTGTGCTTAGAGTTCGTTTTTGACACCAAAACCGAGATGATTTAGTTGGTTGTGTCAGGGCTGGCATTAATACCAGGCTTAATGGGCTGACAGTTCTTGTTCAACTCGCTCAGCCAGGAAGATTTTCATCAGTGATTGGTAAGGGACATCGCGCTTGTTGGCTAACTGCTTGAGTCGCTCCAGAAGCCATTCGGGCAGGCGAATGGAAATTTTCTTGGTGGAAGGCTTGAGATTGGGAAAAGTAGCCAAAGCCGCCTTTGACCAATCAACATAATCAGTACTATCGTGAGTAGCCCAAAACCCCCTTTCTTCGTCTTCGTTTTTAAACCTAGGAATTGGTTTTAAGCGCTTTTTCATACTCCCTCCTTTCTTTTCGGCCCTGATCCCGGGCCGAGATAATTCTAATTTTCTCGTCTCGAATGGTAAAAGCGATAAAAAGATAGCGATTACTATTAGTCCTCCCCAAAGCCACAAACCGTTGTTCTACTTGCGAATGCTTCTCGTCTTCTGCTATCAGCAATGGCTGATTTGAAAATACCTCCTCGGCTTCTTTATTAGTGACCCGATGCTGGCGCCAATTTTTATCAATATTGCCCTTATCCCAGTCAAACCCTTTAATTTGAGAAAAACTAATTCTCTTCCGCCCCATCTGTCCATAATAGTAATGGACAGAAATTATTTTGTCAACAGCCGATGGTTTAGAAAGAAAAAATTTCATTTGCCAGATACTTATAGGATCCCGGTGTGGCGTACCTAGGACACACCCGGTGTGTTCTCAAAAATTGGGATCTGCTAGAATAATCTTATGCAGCTGCTGGTGATTAAGGTTCCCAAGGAAAATGAGGCGACGATTGAGCCGACTTATGCCCTACTGGCCAATTTGGTAGAAAGGCAAAAGTTTAGTCTCCCCTTTTTTAGAAAAAAACCGACAATTTATTCACTGGAAATTGTTTGTCTCAACCAGAAAATCTATTTTCTGGTCGGTGTCCCAGAAGAAAAAGAGGCCTTTTTTAAGGCCCAGCTTTTGGCCCAGTTTAAGGAAGCAGTGATTGAAAATTTTCAATTTTCAAATTCCAATTTTCAAACAAATTCCAAGCACCAAGCTTCAAATTCCAAACATAATCTTTACTTTACCCAACTGGGGCTGGTGAAGGCTGAGTATCTGCCTTTAAAAACTAGTGAGCAGTTTCGCCAGACTGACCCCCTTTCTTCGGTTCTAGCAACAATGGCTAAAGCCGCTGACCCCAATCACTTTTTTCTTTATCAGCTGCTGTTGGTGCCGGCACCCAAAGGTTGGCAGGACCGCTTTCGGCGCTTGGCCGAAACCGGTGGCGGCAAACGGGAAAATGGCGACTATCTGCCTCATCCGCAAAAAGCCCAAATCGAAGCCAAAATCAAGCATCCAGGATTCAAAACCTATCTTCGGCTGGTGACTAATAAACCAGAGACGCTTGAGGCCCTAGCGGGCTCATTTGGCATTTATACCGATCCTTCGGGCAATGCTTTGGTGAAAAAATCGCCTGGTCTTTTTGGCAAAAATAAACTCCTTGAGGCCATTTGGCGCCGGCAACCACGAGGAGTCGGCCAAATTTTCAATCTGGCGGAAATTGCCTCGCTTTGGCATTTGCCCAGTCGACAGATTAACTTACCCAATATCGCTTGGGGCCGGCAAATTCGGGCCGAGCCGCCAGACAACCTTCCAGTCGCTATCGGATTAACTAAAGAGGAAAAACAACAGATCACTTTTTTGGGCAAAACTGAGTTTAAAAATCAACTGACTACTTTTGGGATTAAACGGCCCGATCGCCAGCGACACATATATATCATTGGTAAAACCGGCACCGGCAAGTCTACTCTGATTGCCAACATGGCCATTGAGGATATTCGCAAGGGCGAAGGAGTGGCGGTGGTTGATCCTCATGGCGATCTAGTCCAAATTCTGCTTAACTATATTCCCCGTCACCGAATTAACGATGTCTGTTACTTTAATCCGGCTGATCCGGAGTATACTTATCCTTTAAACCCCCTGGAGGTGACTAATCCGGCGCAAAGGGAACTGGTCGCCTCGGGTATTGTTTCCATTTTTCACAAGCTTTATGCTCACTCTTGGGGACCGCGCTTGGAGCATATTCTCCGCAACACTCTTTTAACCTTAACATCGGTGGAAAATACTACTTTAGCTGATGTAATTCGCGTTTTAACCGAAAAGGGTTTTCGGCAAAAAATTATTGATCAGCTGACTGATCAGACCCTTAAGCGGTTTTGGCAAAAAGAGTTTGCCGCCTGGAGTGAAAAACAAAGACAAGAGGCCATTGCCCCCATTCTTAATAAAGTCGGCCAATTTGTCTCCTCGCCTTTAATCAGAAAAATTATTGCCTGGCCTAAATCCAAAGTCAGGATTGAAGAAATTATGAACCAGGGCAAAATTTTGCTTTGCGATCTGTCGCAGGGAAAAATTGGTGAGGATAACTCGGCTTTGCTGGGAGCGATGATTATCACTCAAATCCAGCTGGCGGCAATGAATCGGGTCTTTCTGCCGGAAGCGGAAAGAAAGCCGTTTTATCTTTTTGTTGATGAGTTTCAGAATTTTGCTACCAAGTCATTTATCAAGATTCTTTCTGAGGCCCGCAAATACCGGCTTAGTTTGACGGTCGCTAATCAATATATGGCCCAGTTGGATCGAGAGGTTCAAG
>JALUUX010000084.1 GCA_027021145.1 Candidatus Shapirobacteria bacterium | reverse complement strand
TCGAAGACGAGATGAATTTGGGGATTACCGGTTTTCCTTGGCGAGAGAGAAGGGAGGAAATAGAGCAATTTTTTGCTAGTCAGGATTCAATCTGGTCCCGAGGATTCTTACTTAATAACAAAATTGACTATATTTACCTAGTTGATGGACAACAATTGCCACTTGCGTCTGAGAAGTTGGGCCTCAAGATGATTTTTGAGAACGAAAAGGTTAGAATATACCAGGTATTAAAATAAGGATATCGGTTAAACGGGGTATCGGGGAAAGGATACCAGAGATGAGGATATCAGTAGTGATTATAAGTTTCTGGTATTCTGATATCTTGGTCTCTTTTTCTGATAACCAGATATCCTGATAATCCTTTGTAATTGTGATTTTGTTATGAGCAAGCCTACAGTCTCTGTTGTTATTAATACTCTCAACGAAGAGAAGAATATTCGTCGCTGTCTTCAGTCGGCTAAAAAATTGGCCGATGAAATTATTGTAGTGGATATGTATAGCGACGATAAGACGCGCCGAATTGCTAAAGAGTTTGGGGCTAAGGTGTTTCTTCATAAAAAAACTGGCTATGTTGAGCCAGCTAGAAATTTTGCCATTAGTAAAGCTAGGGGCCAATGGGTTTTAATCTTAGATGCCGATGAGAGGATTCCTTCCTCTTTGGCTAAGAGATTAAAAGAAATTGCCGCTACCCAAGGAGAAATAGATTGTGTATTGATTCCTCGAAAGAATATTCTTCTGGGGCATTGGATGCAAAATTCTCGTTGGTGGCCGGATTATTTGCCCCGCTTTTTTCGCCGTGGCAAAATTCGTTGGCCCAAACAGATCCACCAGCAGCCCGATTTAAAGGGAAGGAGTATTTACACCCTTCCCGATAGTGAGGATTTTGCCATTATCCATCACAATTACGAGACTTTAGATCAGTTTCTTGACCGAGGGCGAAAGTACGCTCTCATTCAGGCGAAGGAGCTGGTGGAAGAAAAGAATTATCGGTTGAGTAACAAGGACCTAATCTTGAAGCCACTGGAAGAATTCTTAAGCCGCTTTTTTGTTGGTGAGGCCTATCGGGATGGCATTCACGGGCTAGCTCTTTCTCTCCTTCAAGCTTGGGTCACCTTATTAACTTATCTTAAAGTTTGGGAAATTCAGAAATATGAAGAAAAGGCACTGGAGCCAGCTAGAGTAAGAGAAATTTTTCGAGAAGCGATTTATCAGTTGGAGTACTGGCGAGATGATTTCCTCTTATCCCAACAAGGGGGGTTGGCTAAGAATTGGTACCACCTTTTTTTCAAGTTTAGACAATGGCTAGTAAAAAATTAGCGATCGTTATTCTTAACTATAATACCAAAGACTTGCTTGAGCAATGTATTGAGAGTATTAAGAAAAGCATAGAAAAGAGCGCTTCGCGCGATAGGAATAGAAAAGTATTGAAAAGAATAGAAATAATAATAGTTGATAATAATTCTACTGATGGATCAGTTGAATTTATTAAATCATTAACGAGTTTACGAGTTAACGAGTTGAGAAAAAAGAAAAAGAAAAAGAAAAAAAACTCGTTAATAACTAACTCGTTAATAAATAATAGAAAAATATCAATAAAGTTAATTGAAAATGATCAAAATCTCGGCTTTACCGGTGGAAATAATGTTGGTATTCGCCATGCTTTAAGGAGTGGCGCTGATTATATTATGCTCCTTAACAATGACACCTTGGTCCAGGATGCTTTTTGGCGGCCGATGATTGATTTTTTAGAAAAAAATCCTCGAGTAGGAATAATTGGTCCCAAAATATATTTTGCTCCGGGTTATGAGTTTCATCAAGATCGCTATTCCAAAAAAGACCGGGGAAAAGTAATTTGGTATGCCGGCGGCAGAATAGATTGGAATAATGTTCTGGCTTTCCACCGGGGAGTAGATGAAGTGGATCGAGGTCAATATGACCAACCAGAGGAAACCGAATTTGTTAGCGGCTGTTGTCTCTTAGCCAAGAGAGAAGTTTGGCAAGAGGTGGGATTGTTAGATGAAAAATACTTTCTTTATTACGAGGACGCCGATTTTTGTCTCCGAGCTAAGAAAAAAGGTTGGCAAATTTACTATCTGCCTCAGGCGAAAGTCTGGCATCTCAACGCCGGCTCATCTTCTTGTGGTGGCCCCCTTCAAGATTATTTCATCACTCGCAATCGGCTTTTGTTCGGTATGCGCTGGGCTCCCTGGCAAACCAAACAGGCTCTTTTGCGGGAAAGCTTGCGGACGCTACTGAAAGGCCGCCGTTGGCAAAAAATTGGTGTTAGGGATTTTTATTTAAGAAGATTTGGCAAAGGAAGTTGGCGCAAATGACTAAAAATAAGGTAAAATATCAATAAGATGACTTACTACAATTGGAGTGTTGACCCAAAAAGATTAAAAAAAGACAAGGATGCGTGGCAAAAATGGCGGCTGGAACAGATGATTAATTTTGGTTTGAGAGGGGGTAGGCTCTCCAAGAGGTTGCTAATTAAGTATTGGCCTCAACTCAACTTGGATCCAGCTAAAAAAAGATACTTAGAATTTCTGTTATGGGAAAAAAACCAGTCCAAATAACTGCTCGGGAACAAGAAGCTTTTCTTCAATTTTTTGCTTCTACACCAAAGCTTAGGAGTCGTTTTTATTTTACTGGAGGGACAGCGCTAAGCAAATTTTATCTTCAACATCGCTTTTCTGAAGATTTAGATTTTTTCTCCTCAGAGGAATTCTCTGTTCACTCAATTACTCCATTTATCCGCAAAGCTAAAACTGTGGTTGGGTTTTCTCGGGTTGATTATCAACAGTTGTTTAACCGTTTTATTTTCCATCTCATTTTTTCTCCGAAAAAAACATTAAAGATAGAATTTACCTATTTTCCTTTTATTCAAGTAGAGCCGCCGAAAAAAGTAGAGGGATTACGGATAGATAGTTTGGTGGATATAGCTGTTAATAAAGTATTTACTATTGCCCAAAATCCCCGGGGACGCGATTTTTTTGATCTTTATTTGATTTTGAAAAAGACGCAGTGGGATATTTTTGATCTTTTAAAAAAGGCAAGAATTAAATTTGATTGGTATATTGATTGGCTTCAATTTGGCAGCCAACTTTTTAAAGTAAAAGAATTGAAAGATGACCCAATTTTGGGTGGGCAAAAGGTTAATTTCAGAGAAATAGAAAGCTATTTTGTTGATCTGGCGAAAAAACTAGAAAAAAAGGTTTTGAAGAAATGAAAATTTTGGTAGTTAACGCTGACGATTTCGGTTACAGTAGGGGTATTAATCGGGGGATTATTAAAGCCCACGAAAAGGGAATTGTTGCTAGTACTTCGGTAATGGTTACCGAACCAGCAGCCCAAGAAGCAAAAGTACTTAAAGACTATAAAGATCTTTCTGTTGGTCTTCATTTTAATATTACTGGTGAGAGTGTTAGAAAAAGAATACTTCAAAAAGTGAAATTAATTTTTGAAGATATTAAAACTGTAGAAGAAGAGTTTAAACGGCAAATTGACTTGTTTATTGGTTTAGTTGGCCGACCACCAGATCATCTTGACAGCCATCATCATGTTCATCTACACCCAAAGATAAAACCTATATTTGAGCAATATTCAAGAGAACACCAAACTCCAGTGAGAGCTTTTGGTGAAGTTAATTTTGTTGATGAATTTTTTGGCTGGGATCGATTTAGTCGACCAGATTTGTCTCGGATTAGTGTTAAGCATTTATTAAGAATCCTTTCTGACTTACCCGGTGGCGTCAGCGAGCTAATGTGTCATCCTGGTTTCGTTGATCCAGGATTAAAAAGTAGTTATGCTAAAGAGAGAGAAGTAGAACTAGCCACATTAGTGGATGATAGAGTAGCCGAGTTTATTGTTAATTCAGGCATTAAGCTTTGCAACTGGCGCGAAGCGAGTTTGTATTTGTGGAACAGTTAGCTTCTTCCCAGGTAATTTTTGATTTGTTTGGCGAATGCTTCAAGATCAGCCAGCTTCTCTTCTAGATTAGAATAAGCCAGTTGATAATCAATTTGGGT
>JALUUX010000083.1 GCA_027021145.1 Candidatus Shapirobacteria bacterium | reverse complement strand
GAACAATAATGTTGCGCAAGCCAACAACTTTTTCCAGGTTTTGACCTAGTTTCTGGGGAATAATTTTGTGTTTGGCTAAAATTTGAAACAGAGAGCCAGAAATTTCAGCCCGGCCCAGTTTATTTGCCGCAACGACATGACCGGCAATATCAATGCATGCTTCAATTGCCTTCTGCATTCGCCGGTCGAGAAGATCTTGGATGTCCTCATCGCCGGTAATCATTTCTGGGGTTAAATCCATATTTCTAATTCTTGAAATTGAGTCTTCTAGGCTTTCCAGGTACCGGTAGACAATATTTTTATCGACCATAAGTGCTTCCTTCCAGACGCCTGTTTAAGTAATAGTGGAAAATGTTTCTTAAATGCTGGCTATCGTAATAAAGCTTCATAATTTTTACTTCCAGGCTAATTAACTCTTTTTGATTGCGAGCATAAAGCAACTTTCCCCCTAGTAATTGAAAAAGGAAAAGGGGATCGGTTTTTTCTGGAATGACAATTCTTAGATCAAGATTAGGATGGCCAACGAGGCTGTTAATTTTTTGATAAAGAGGACCAAAAAGATTGAGATCGAAATTCTTCTCCGCTAATAAAACAATGTCTAAGTCGCTATCCTGTCGCTCTCTGCCTTCTGCTACCGAACCAATCAAATAGGCAGCAATAATACCTGGGTATTGTTTAAGGAGCTGAGCTAGTTTCTGAGCATTAATGTTTGTTTTCATCCTAATTTAATTCTAACACAACCCAAGGTTATTAATGGTAAACTATTACTGATGAGTTTAAGTGTGGTGATTATTGCCAGGAATGAAGAAAAATTGATTGGTGAGGCAATTGAATCGGCTAAGTTTGCTGACGAGGTTTTGGTTTTAGATACTGGCTCGACCGATAAAACAGCCGCAGTGGCAAAGAAAGCAGGAGCAAGGGTAATCAAGAGGCCAACAAAGGGATTAGCTTTTGCTCGCTGGCGAACCGAGGCAATTAAAGAGGTTAGGGGAGACTGGATTTTTTATCTTGATGCTGATGAACGGATTACACCAGAATTAAAGAGCGAGATTCTCCAGATTGTTTCCCATTCTCTTTCTCACACCGGGTGTGTCCATTCGGACACACCCGGTGTGTCTATGGCTTACGCTGTTCCTCGAGAGAACTACTATTTGGGACGGCGAGTTCGCTGGGGAGGTGCCTGGCCCGATTATGTTAAGCGGCTATTTTGGAAAAAAGCCTTGAAAAAATGGACTGGTAGGCTTCACGAAGAGCCGGTTTTTGAAGGAAAATTGACTCATTTAAGGAATCCAATCAGGCATTATACTCATCGAGATTTAACCTCAATGGTCGCTAAAACAATTGAGTGGTCTAAACTAGAAGCAGAAGAGCTTTATCGCGCCCATCATCCACCAGTGACTTGGTGGCGGATTTTGAGAATCATGCTAACTGAGTTGTGGCAGCGGGGGATTAGAAAACAGGGTTTCCGAGACGGAACAGTTGGTGTTATCGAAGTGATTTTTCAAGTCTTTAGTCGCTTTATTACTTACGCCAGATTGTGGGAAATACAAATTAAAAATTCTAAATCCTAATTTCTAAATTCTAAACAAATTCAAGTGACAAAAAGTCAAAGTTCTAAAAAATACAAAAGTAGTTAGTTTGGAAAATTTGAAAATTTGAAATTTTGGTTATTGTTTAGATATTAGATATTAGAGATTAGAGATTTTCTTATGAGGGCTTTAATCTACGATCCATATCTCGATACTCTGGGTGGGGGAGAGCGCTATTGTTTAACTGTGGCCGAGTGTCTTTTGAAGAATAATTGGCAAGTAGATTTATTTTGGAAACAAAAAAAAGATCTTGAAAAAGCAATTAAACGGTTTAATTTGGCTATAGAAAGTGCAAATTTGATAGGTAAGAAGCCAGAAGAACTCTCTTTTTGGCAAAGGATAAAGTTGCAAAGGCGATATGATTTAATTTTTTGGCTTTCTGATGGCAGCCTTCCCCTTCTTCTTGGCAAGCAAAATATTCTTCACTTTCAGATTCCATTTACCCAAAACATTTTATTCCAACAACTTTTGTATCAATTTATTAATAAATTAAAACAAAGGTTGGTTGATTTAGTGGTTTGTAATTCTTATTTCACTAAAAAATATATTGATAGGACTTATGGTGTTAATTCAGTGGTTCTTTATCCTCCAGTAGATGTGGAAAAATTTCCGCCCAAACGAAAGGAAAATATTATTCTGGCGGTGGGTAGATTCGAGGAAACAATGCAGGCAAAAAGACAAGATGTTTTAATTCAGACTTTTATTAAAATGATTAATCAGGGACTAAGAGATTGGAGGCTGGTCTTAATTGGCGGCTCCCTTCAATCACCCGAAAAAAATCAATATTTGAGAGAATTAAAACAAATGGCTGAAGATTATCCAATTGAGTTTTTAGTCAATGCCTCTTTTGAGGTGCTCAAAGATTATTATCAAAGAGCAAAAATTTTTTGGCACGCAGCTGGTTTCGGAGTAGATGAAGAAAAGGAGCCTCATCGAGTGGAACACTTTGGTATTACTACGGTCGAAGCAATGGCTGCTGGTTGTGTTCCAGTAGTGATTGATAAGGGCGGTCTTCGTGAGATTGTGCGACGCGGAGTGGGGAAGAGGTGGCAGACTAAAACAGAGCTAATTAAATTTACTTGGGATTTGATTCAAAATAGCGACCAATGGGATAATTATCACCATCAAGCTCAAGAACGAGCTAAAATGTTTAGCAAGAAAAACTTTTGTCAGCAGTTGAATAGGTTGGTCTCATCATGAAAATTTCGGTCATCATTCCCAGTTGGAATGGAGAGAAACTCCTAAGGAAAAACTTGCCTAAAGTGCTTAGGGTATTGCCTGAGAATACGGAGGTAATCGTTGTTGATGATGGGTCGACTGATGGATCAGTTGAATTTATTAAATCATTAACGAGTTCACGAGTTAACGAGTTGAGAAAAAAGAAAAAGAAAAAAAACTCGTTAATAACTAACTCGTTAATAAATAATAAAGAATTATCAATAAAGTTAATTGAAAACAAAAAGAATCGCGGCTTTATCTACAGTTGTAATCAAGCTGTTAAAGAGGCAAGGGGTGAATTTGTCGTGCTTCTAAATAATGATGTCATTCCCAAGAAGGGTTTTCTTGATTCAGCGTTAAGGCATTTTGAAGATTCTAAAGTTTTTGCCGTTTCTTTTAATGAGCAACAATTTGGTTGGGCCAAGATTT
>JALUUX010000082.1 GCA_027021145.1 Candidatus Shapirobacteria bacterium | reverse complement strand
AAATACTACTATCCCCACTAAAAAATCTCAAGTCTTTTCAACGGCTACTGACAATCAGACTCAAGTCGAAATTCATGTCCTTCAGGGGGAGCGCCCAATGGCCGCCGATAATAAATCGTTGGGGCGATTTATTTTGGATGGGATTCCCCCAGCGCCGAGAGGGGTGCCCCAGATTGAAGTCACTTTTGATATTGATGCCAATGGCATTTTAACAGTGACGGCTAAAGATAAGGCAACGGGCAAGGAGCAGAATATTGTGATCAAGAATGCTACCAATTTGACCGAAGAAGAGATTGAGAAGATGAAGCGGGAAGCGGAGGAGCATGCTAAGGAAGACGAGGAAAAGAAGGCAAGAATTGAGGCCAGAAACAACCTCGATAACACTGTTTTTGCCGCGGAGAAGTTGATCAAAGAAGCGGGGGCAAAACTAAAAGAGGCTGATAAAAAGAAATTGGAAGAGGCGATTAAACAAGCTAAAGACTTGTTGGCTAAGGAGGGGGCGACCAAGGAGGAGTATCAAAAAGAAGCTCAAGAATTAGGTCGTTTAATTCAGACTTTAGGAGCAAGTTTGTATCAGCAGGGTCAAGCTCAGTCGGGGGAGGAAAAAGAGGCCAAAAAAGAGGAGAAAAAAGAGGATGAGGAAAAGCCGGAGGAAGGGGAAATAGTGGAATAACAAATTTCTAATTTCTAATTCCTAATTTCTAAATTTATTTTCATGAAGCGGGATTATTATGAGATTCTCGGTGTTTCTCGCAATGCCTCCCAGGAAGAAATAAAGAAAGCCTATCGGAGGCTAGCTCTTCAATGGCATCCCGACCGCAACAAATCCCCCGAAGCTGAGGAAAAATTTAAAGAAATTAATGAGGCTTACGAAGTTTTATCTGATCCCAAAAAGCGGCAAGCTTATGATCAATTTGGTCATGCCGCCTTTGAGCCAGGAGCAGGGCCTTTTAGTGGTGGTCGCACCTATACTTATCGTCAAGGGCCTTTTACTTATACTTACACTACTTTTGGCCCAGGCGAGTCGCCTTTTAATGACTTTGAGTTTTCTTTTGAGGGTTTTTCTGATCCGTTTGAAATTTTTGAGCGCTTTTTTGGGGCGGCCTCGCCTTTTGGCCGGCGGCGGCTGCCCACTTATCGCTTGGAAATTGATTTTATGGAAGCAATTAAAGGAGTGGAAAAAGAGATCGAAATTAATGGGCAAAAACGCAAAATTAAGATTCCGGCGGGAGTGGCTGATGGCCAGCGTATTCGGTTTCGAGATTTTTATCTTTTAGTTGATGTTAAAGATCATCCCATTTTTCGCCGCGAAGGTAATGATATTTATGTTACCCAGAAAATTCCTTTTAGTCTGGCGGCTTTGGGAGGCGTGATCGAGGTACCTACTGTTGAGGGAACAGTGAAATTGCGCGTTCGACCAGGAACTCAGTCGGGGACAGTGATTCGGCTTCGCGGCCGGGGAGTTCGTTCTGTGACTCAATCTTATCCTGGTGATCAGTATGTCAAAGTGGTGGTGGAGGTGCCCACCAAATTGAGCCGAACTCAAAAAGAGCTGATTAAGAAATTGGCTCAAACCGGTAGTTGAGACCAAGCTTCATTTGTTATAATCAAGGAGAGTCAATGAAGGGTTATTATCAGCTGACAAAGCGAGGTTTGGATTTAGTTGGTTCACTGATGGGTTTGATTTTTGGTTGTCCTCTTTTTTTAATTATTGCCCTTCTAATTAAACTGGACTCGCCGGGTCCAGTTTTTTTTCGCCAAAAGCGGGTAGGAGCGGGAGGCAAAGATTTCCTGATGATTAAGTTTCGCACTATGGTAGCTAATGCCGAGGAGATTCTTCAGCGTGATCCTCGCTTGCGCCGAATTTATCAAAAGAATAGCTATAAAATCAAAAATGACCCCCGGGTAACTCGGGTGGGCCGGGTATTAAGAAAGCTAAGTCTAGATGAGCTGCCTCAATTGATTAATATTTTGAAAGGCGAAATGTCTTTGGTGGGGCCGCGAGCCTATAAGCCGGATGAGCTGGAAAATCAGTTGAAAAAACATCCTCGGCTGAAAAAATATGCCCAGGCGGTGATGAGAATTAAGCCTGGTCTGACCGGGGTATGGCAGACAAGTGGTCGATCCGAAATTGGGTTTGAGCAGCGGATCAAATTGGATTATTCTTATGCTCAACGCCAATCGCTTTTATTTGATTTATGGCTGATTTTGAAAACTATTCCGGTAGTGTTAAGTTCCCGGGGGGCTTGGTGAGGTGACTTCGATTAAAGTTGAAACTTTACCTGTCGGTGAGTTGGCTACCAATTGCTATCTAGTTTGGGCACCTGAGACTAAGGAGGCAGTGATTATCGATCCAGGTGATGAGGCTAATTTTATTAGTGAGAAAATCCTTCAGCTAGATTTAAAACCTAAGGTTATTTTGGCTACTCATGGCCACTTTGATCATATTTTGGCGGCGCGAGAATTACAGCTGGCTTTTCGAATTCCATTTGGACTTCATCAGGCTGATGAGCCCTTGATTCGGTTAATGACGACTTCGGCTCGGTGGTGGCTTAAACGAGAGATTGTGGAACAGCCCCCTCGGGTTGATCTTTGGTTAGAGGCAAAACAAACGATCAAGCTAGGTCGATTAAAGCTAAAAATTATTCATTTACCCGGTCATACGCCGGGAGGAGTGGGTTTTTATTCAGAATCAGAGCGCCTGTTTTTTAGCGGCGATACGATTTTTTATAATGCGGTTGGTCGGACTGATTTACCTTATAGTTCAAGAGTGGAACTGGAACAATCGCTAAGGAAAATTAAGCAGCATTTTGACCAGTTCATGGTCTATCCCGGTCACGGCCCCCAATTTAAATTAGTTAACTAAAAATTGGCGGCTTTTTCCCGAATAATTTCTCGGGGATTGATTTTAAGTTTTTGACTCAATTGGCCTAGTTGTTCTTGGTCCACCTTTTTTCTTTTGTCAAGGCTACCTTCGTACCACTATCGCAACATTGGTGATAGCTAATTTCAAACATTACCTCACTAGGCTCGATGGTCTTTGTCAATTACACACTATTATTTCTTTACTTGTTAGGAGTTCTCTTTTGGGGTTCTTGCCTCTCGGGGCTTTTCTGCTTCCAGGGCGGCGACAGCCAACTCCTTAATTTTTTGATGGGCCTCTTTCAATTGAAGATTAAGCAACTTAATTTGTTCCTCCTGTTCCCGTGTCCTTTCTCGCAAGTTTTTAATTTGTTGATTCAAAAGTTCTTGGGCTGCTTGATATTTTTGTAACAACATCTGTTTCTCGTGATCAAACTCTTTTTCCAAACTCTTCTTAACCTCTCTTTCAGTCTTTTCTCGTTCTTGTTGTAAAACTTTAGGAAAATTGGCCACCTCCTGTTGTAGTTCTTGATAGTGTTTTTCCTTCTCTTGCCACTCCTTCTCAGTCTGACTAATCTCTCTTTCCAGCTGGCGTCTTTTCAGTTCCAAACCAAACCGGATTTCTTCTTCCTCTTTTTCCAATCTCTTTTTCCGCCAAGCTTTCTCCTGCCGATATTCTTCCTCCAATTGTTCCTGCCTCCGTTGATATAAACTCTCCAGCGAGGCAATCTTTTCTTCTAAGTTAGCCAAAGTTTGAGCTTTAACTTTAATTTGATAAAGATTCTCAAATTCCTCTTTTGCTTTTCTAATCTGCTCATTCAACTGATTAAGTTCTTCTCTTTTTTTCTCCAATTGATTCTCTATTTTCTTCACTGCCTGCAAAACTTGTTGCCGCCAATCAGGTCTAACTCTTTCCCTTTCTAGCTGAACTGGCTTTTCTGTTTCTCTCTGCTCTAGCAGTTGCCTTAATTCTTTGTAGGCGGTCCAAATCTCGTTTTTGGGACTTTTGTAGCTGATTGAAGAGAAATCTACTTTTGCCACGCTTCGGTTACTATATCATAAATTTTTCCAATTGACAAATTTTTGTCTATTATTAGGGTTTCGTTTGAAAATACTGGGGAATTAGCCTTTCTAATAAACTTTACTCAAATTTAAACCAGCCCGGTTAAAAACTTTTCCCCACTTATTACTCTTACTTCTCCCTTGAAGAAGTCTTTGTTTTCTTCTTTAACTACCTGATATAGATAAGGAATTTTTAGTTTTCTGCCAAAATACTCAAGATTTTTCGTTTCTCCTTCTTTTAATTTCGCTTCCACGGCAAACCAAGGTTTTCCCTTTAGGCAAACTAGAAAATCAACTTCTCTAGCCTCCAAGTCGCGTAAATAAAAAAGTGCTATTTTCTCTCCCTCAGAATTTTTAATAAAATCAACAAACTTTAACAAATGAGAAGCAATTAAATTTTCAAATTTAGCTCCTTCGTCTTCAAGTTGGGACCAATCCCAAAGATAGACTTTGGCTCGTTTTCGCAATGATCTTATTTTTTTGCTGGCAAAGGGATAAATTCGGAAAAGATAATAAAAATTTTCCAGGGTCTGAAGATAGGAGAGGGCGGTTTTGTGAGCTACTTGAAGATCTTCAGCAATATTACTCACTGACAAAAGCGAGCCGACTTTGCCAGGAATTAACTCCACCAGCACCTGCAAATTAGATAAATCACTTATCTGAGCTAATTCCCTGATTTCCTCTTTAACTAGTCGATCAATTCTTTCTGCCTGCCAGCGCTGCCAGAACTTTTTTGAAGCTTTAATAAAGGGTTCAGGGAAACCACCAAATTCAAAGAGTCTTTGTAGAACTTTTTTGCTTCTCTTTTTGGGTTTAAAGTTTAGTTCTCCGACAAGATTGAATTGGGGTTTCAAATCCAAAAGTTCGGCCAGAGAAAAAGGATGGAGGAGGTAAAAATAATAGCGGCCAAAGAGGGACTCTCCGCTTTTACGATAAACATCAAGCCTAGCACTGCCGGTGACCAAAATTTTAAATCTTTCTTTGTGTTTGTCAAAAATTCCTTTGACATAAGCTTTCCAGTTTTTATATTTATGAAGTTCATCAAAGATAAGTAGTTGTGCCTCTCCAGGAAGATGAAAGTTGATTATTTTTTTTCTATCTGGTTGGTAATCCCAATTGTAATAAGAAAACAAGGGAAAATATTTTCTCCCTATATACTGGGCTAAAGTGGTTTTGCCCACTTGCCGAGGACCAGCAATAAGAACAATCTTTTCCTTTAAGTCGGCAACAATTTGGTTGGCTAGATATCTTTTTTTCATCTCTGAAAATTTATACCATAGTAAAAATTTTAAGTCAAATTTTTGGATCGGGGTAGAAATTTTCAGAAATGGAGTTGGTTCCTAGTTACGATGCTGCCTTAATTAGGCCTAAGTGCAAAAATTGGTGCCGATCGGCACGAATTTTTGAATTCAAAATTTGCTGCCGATCGGCCGGGATTTTGGTAAATTGATGATTGCTCTCGCTGGAAGTGATCATTTTTCTCATGCAAGGAGTAAAAATTTTAGGGGGATTTTTACAATATTTCCTTCTGTTATTTCTAATCTTTTGCTGCCCACCACTAATCCGTATCTGACATTTTTAATTTTGGCCATGGTATTTTTGACCTGCTTTATGTCTTCTTTGCCAAAACCGACTTCGACTACTATGTGGGAGTTATCTTTCAAGGTTAGGATGAAATCGGCACCATTTTTGGCACTATCGTAGGAGAGGCGAAATTCACCAAAACTGGGCTCTTTTCCAAGATCCTTCTTAAAAATCAGGGCGAAATAGTCTTCCAATTTTTTTCCTTCTATCCCTGAGGGCGGATTGTTGCCTAGGATGGCCATCCTTAAGGAAGGGGTAATAAAGAGATATTTCGGCGTCTTTCGGGCGCTTCCATAACTTCGCCCAAAAGCCCTTATCTTAACCAGCATCCCGCTTAACACCAAAACATCTAAGAGGGCCATTAAGGTTCTAATGTTTTCGATCTTGAGTGTTTTTAATAGTTTCTCGTGGCTAATCACATCTGAAACGGCTAGGAGATATACTAGGTCAGCTATCTTGTTTATAGTTTGTGTCTTAAAATTCCTTAGAGTGATAACATCACGTAAAATAATGCCATTAATAACGCTTTTTATCCTCTCTATTATTTCTACTTCGTTTTTTTCTTTGAGACAAAAAGGGAAGCCGCCAAAGTTAAAGAAGTCCTCTTCACACCCCAGGGGTAATTTTGTAAAGAAATTATCCACATATTCCTGCTTATCCTTCAATCCTTTGAACACTTCTTCGGCCCTTTTTGAGGCAAAAAGTAATTGTCTTAATTTTTGGGTCAATGTTTTTTTGGGATAGATATCGTGTTTGAGGAGAAGATAGTCACTAAACTTTAAAGGGAAAAATTCTCTTAAGGTGGACCTTCTCATCAGGTCGGGACTCATCTTTAAATTTATAGCCGAGGATCCGGTGGCAATTACCAAAAGGTTTTTGTGTCCTTTAGTAGTGTCAAAAAGGGTCTTTAGGAGAAGATCCCAGTTTTCATCAAAATGTATTTCGTCCAGAAGCAAGAGCACTTTTTTTTGCAAGCTAACAAAATTAATTTTGTTAGCTTTTTCGAAGAAACTAAAAAAGTTTTTGAGGCTGATTTGTTCAAGGTGAAGCTTGCTTACATCAAGATAAAGACGAGAGTGGAATTTTTTGAGATTTTGTAAAATTTTAGAATCTAATCTGTCGCCTGCTCCTAAAAATTTCTCCAGGTTGAAAAGTTGCATCAATAGGGTGGTTTTGCCCACACCTCTTATTCCAGGTAACAGGATAATTTTTTGACTTTCGCTTATTTGGTCGGTGAGAAAATCTAAGATGAGTTGTTTAAAATAGCGGAATATATACCGAGGGGGACGGAGTTTTCCCTTGCTATCGTAAATGTAGCCTTCGCTTAAGATGGGAAGGTTGGCCAGCCAGTTTCTATAGAAATTTTCTATTACTTGAGCTCTCATCATCTTATTCAGTTTGTATTCTAGTATATAGTAAATAACTATTCGAATTATATTACGATACAGTATAAATGTCAAGAAATTTAGGTATTGTGTTTTTCCAAGGCTTTTTCTACGATTTCCTTTTTCAATTCCAGATTTTGAAATCTGGGATTTTATGGTTTGGGTCTAGGTGCAAAAATTGGTGCCGATCGGCACGAATTTTTGAATTCAAAATTTGCTGCCGATCGGCCGGGATTTTGGTAAAATTGAGTTGATTAACGGTGACAAAAAAGAAACGACCCCTGGTTTCAGCGGTAATTGTTAACTACAATACCAAGGAATTGCTTCAAGAGTGTTTGGATTATTTGGAGCAAAATTATTCCCCTTTGGAAATTATCATCGTTGATAATAATTCAACTGATGG
>JALUUX010000081.1 GCA_027021145.1 Candidatus Shapirobacteria bacterium | reverse complement strand
AACTCCTCCACCTGACGCAATTCTTCTGGGGTCAACTTCTGAGGATGGGTAAAATCAAAGCGCAGTTTTTCCGGTGTAATGGCTGAGCCCACCTGATGAACCTGATCACCCAAAACTTGACGCAGGGCTTGATGAAGGAGATGAGTGGCAGTGTGAAGCCGAATAGTTTCCGGCGTCTGTTCGGCCAATCCTCCTCGGAATAATCCCTTGGCTGCCTGGCGCGATTTTTCCTGATGAACCTTCATCAACTTCTCAAATCCAACCCAATCGATCTTACTCCCCGGGCGTAGCCGAGCTACCTCCTCTCGGGTCATCTCCGGAGGAAAGCCGTAGCTTTGATAGAGATCAAAAATCAACTGGCCTGGCACTGTCGCTCCCCTGGCCAACTGACTCAACTCTTTCTCTAGTAAGCGCAAACCTCGGTCTAAAACTTGATTAAAGCGTTCTTCTTCTTTAACCAACTCATCGAGAATAAAGGCCCGTTCCTGGGTTAATTCGGGATAAATTTCCCGATAAAGTTCAATGGTTTTTTGGATAACCTTCTCGCCAAATAGAGACTTAATTCCCAACAATCGCCCAAAGCGAACTGCTCGCCGAATTAAGCGCCGCAAAACATAACCATGCTGAACATTACTAGGAGTAATTTTTTCCGCCAAAACAAAAGTAGCTGCCCGAAGATGATCAACTACTACTCTAATTTGCCGGGTAACCTCGTCATTCTCGCCATACTCTCGTCCTGAAAGGGCCATTACCTCTTCTACCAAAGGCCAAAGGAGATCAATCCGATAATTGTCATAATGACCCTGAAGCACAGCCACGGTTCGCTCCAAGCCCATGCCAGTATCAACATTCTTTTGTTTTAGAGGCTGATAACTGCCATCTGCTAATCGATTATACTGCATAAAAACATTATTCCAGATCTCCACCCATTTACCGCATTTACAGCTAGGCCGACAGTCAGGACCACAAGCTGGCCGGCCAGTATCATACCAAATCTCACTATCCGGTCCACCCGGACCGGTTTCCCCCGCCTCCCACCAATTTTCCTCCTTGCCTAAAGCAAAGATTCGCTCTTTGGGCAAGCCTACCGCCAACCAGGCTTCTTCTGCCTCTTGATCATAAGGGGCATCTTCGTTACCCGCAAAAATGGTGGCATAGAGGCGCTCCGGTTCTAACTGCAATTCTTGAGTCAAAAACTCCCAACTCCAAGCAATCGACTCTTTCTTAAAATAATCTCCCAACGACCAATTACCTAACATTTCAAAAAAAGTGTGCTTCTGCTCATTGCCAACCCCCTCAATATCTTCCGTCCGCAAACACTTCTGACAATCAGCCAAACGCTTGCCCAAAGGATGGGGCTCACCCAGCAAATAAGGCACCAACGGATGCATTCCCGCCGAAATGAATAAAGTGGAAGAGTCGCCCTCAGGCACTAAGGGCGCTGACGGCAACCAATGATGACCCCGAGCCTCGAAAAAACGGCGATATCGTTGTCTTAACCAATCAGCCGTTGGTTTTGGCCTAGCCATTGTTCTTTATTTTACCATCAGAAGCGAATTTGGCAATTACCTTTTTCGGCGGAAGAAAAAGCGCCGCTTGGGCTCAGACTCGGTTTTTTCCTTCTG
>JALUUX010000080.1 GCA_027021145.1 Candidatus Shapirobacteria bacterium | reverse complement strand
CGATCTCGCCTCTTAACCTCAACCATTTTTTGTTCTAAGCTCCTGGCACTGACAACCAAGCGCCAGGGAATCCCAATCAAATCGGCGTCTTTAAGCTTCTCCCCCGGAGAAACATCTTCCCGATCGTCAAAAAGCACTTCTTTCCCTTGTTTAATTAAATCTTGATAAATCCTCTCAGCCACCGCTTTGACTGCGTGATCATAGAGGTCAAGAGCAACTAAATGATATTGATAAGGAGCAACTGAGTCAGGCCAAATAATACCATCTTTGTCGTGATGAGTTTCAACAATAACCGCCATTGAGCGGCCAATACCGATACCGTATGAACCCATCCACATTGGCTTTCTTTTGCCATTTTTATCAACAAAATATCCTTTCTGTGGCTTAGTATAAAAATGGTCAATTTTGAAAGTATGACCCCACTCAACTCCTTTCTTTTCTCTCAGTTTTCCCTTTTTGCACTTGGCGCAAAGATCACCATCTTTAGCATTAACAATATCAGCTAAAAGCTCATATTTAAAGTCGCGACCATAATTAACATTAATTGAATCTGTCTTCTCTTCCTTTTGACCGCCAATGTAGTTTTTTACCATTGGCAATCCCAAATCGCCAATATAAGTTACTCCTTTGATTCCCCAGGAATGAACATAACCCGGCTTGGTGCCGATGCGGGCCAAATCTTCCTCGCTGGCCGGTTCAAGATAATCGATCTCAAGAGCTCGTTTTAATTTGGTCTCATTAACCTCTTGGTCGCCGCGAATTGAGGCAATGTATATTTTTCCCTGCCTGTCTTTATAAACTACATTTTTAAGATAGCGCCAGAGGGGCTCGCCGTAGTGTTTGACATTATCTTCCATGGTGCAAACCCATTCTGGCTGGGAAATGATTTTGAAAGACTTGATCTTTTCTTTCGGATTAATTGGCACCCGTTCGAATTCGGCCTTCTCAATATTGGCGGCATAACCACAGTAATCGCAAACAAAATAGGTTTGGTCGCCAATTGGTGTTTCAACCATGAATTCGTGAGACAGCTTGCCGCCAATAGCACCTGAGTCGCCGAGGACTGGGGTTACTTTTAGATCTAATTTTTTAGCTATTCTTAAATAAGTATCATAAAATTTTTGGTAACTTTTCATAAATTGTTTTTCACTAGCACAAAAGTTATAGGCATCCTTCATCATAAACTCACGCACCCGCAGCAAACCCCCCCGCGGCCTTTTGTCGTCACGAAACTTTTGGGAAAACTGATAAATCTCGATTGGCAAATCCTTATAAGAAGGGGAAAACATTTTGACTAACTCCACCATCATTCCTTCAGCCGTTGCCCCTAAAGCAAAACGGTTGCCGTAGTGATCATCAACCAAAAGCATTTCTTCGCCAAAAGCTTGATCCCGATTAGTCTTTTGCCAAATTGCCAAAGGATGGAGAGTTGGAACCACCACTCGCTGACAGCCAATTTTTTCCATCTCCTCTTCGATTATTCTGACGATCTTCAGCCAAACTCGCATCCCCAAAGGCAAAAACCCCCAACGACCAGTGCTAAAACGGCGAATAAAACCTCCTTGCCAGAGAAATTTGTGACTAACAGTAGCCGCATCGGCAGGAACAGTTTTAGTAGTTTTTCCAAAAAGCTTGGAATAACGCATGAATAAATTATAATCAACCATCCCCCAATCTTTCAATAAGCTAAGCAATTCTTAAATAATTAAATCTCACTATCTATTTTGTTTTTGTAATTAACACTATATCATCTCACAATTTAAGCGATCGTAGAAATTGCGAGACAGTTATCTTGACAGTTTTTTAGGTAAAAAACTCAAAAAACACCGTTTTTATGCCTAAAATTAAGACTGTGACCGAGGCTTTAATTTTTGGCTTTAAAATACGATTGGAGTTCTTTGTCAAAACTAGCTAAAACTAATTTTTCCTCCCTGGCCCAAAAGAGTAAGTACCAGTCAGTCAAGTCAAGTTTTTTCTTTAAAGTCGCCTCCAGAACAGTAATTAACTTAGCTTTTTTCACCTCCAAAACCTTGATGTTTTTCAGAGCTAAGAGCTTAATCAGCTGCGGCACAAACAGACTCCTCTTTTGCTGATAGAAGTGCTCCAAAACCCAAAATAATTCATTGATCACCAAAAGACTAACCCAGCCAATCGCCCGACCTTCCTCAATCTCCCGGAACAGCTTTTGTGCTGATCTAAACTGCTCCGGCACATCAGCAATAAGCAAACGCAGAAAATAATTGGTGTCAATTAGATATTGTTTTTGGGGTTGTTTCCTAGAGGTCATTTTTAATTAACTCCTGGACTGCCAGTCTTTTAGTGGTTTTTAAAGCTTTTCGATAGGAAACACCACGCTTGTGGGCAGCAACTTTTAAACTTCCAGCCACTTGGTCAACCACGCTCTTGCCTAAACTCTCCAAGATAATCTGGTTTTCTTCGGTTCGAACCAAAAGCTTATCCCCGGAATTCAAGCCAAGACAAGTTAAAATTGCTTTTGGCAGGGTAATTTGGTTCTGGCTAGAAATGGTAGTAATTAACATTTGCTTTAATTTTAAAGAATGCCTTTAGTTTTGTCAAGAAATAAATTGGCAAACTAATCCAGGATAATTATGCCAAAAAGCTTAACTATCAACTATTTAAAAAATTCAGCCCAAACTAAAAATCAAAATTTTTGCCTTTTTCTATTTCCCT
Organism: Candidatus Shapirobacteria bacterium; assembly: GCA_027021145.1. GTDB lineage: Bacteria > Patescibacteriota > Microgenomatia > UBA12405 > JAHJSD01 > JALUUX01. Next base: position 27,981 of record JALUUX010000080.1, on the reverse strand, counting down.
ATTTCTCTAAATAATTAAACTCACCCCCATCTTGAAAATTTTGGAAGATCAATTCTTTTGCCCCAGCTAGCACAACCTGACCTAAAACCCACCCATCCCAATAATTCAATAACATATCCCTGATAATCTAAACTATATCGTCTTACAATTTAAGCGATCGTAGAAATTGCGAGACAGCATTGACTAAGCCATTGATTAAGCCGGAGACCCAGGGGTAATGAGTGAAACCGAATGAGTGAAGCCGGGGACAATGAGTGGGGGTCGATCAAAACTAGGGACAGCGTTTTTGCCAATCAAGCAGAACTTGGCCCGCATCGAGACTGGTGGCTCGTTGATCTTGATCAAGATCGAAATCGGCTTCGGCCCATTGTTTGAGCAAGAGCCGAAGATCAAAACCGGCCACATAACCATCATGATTGAGATCAGCTTTTAATTGACACGGTGGTTTTTCCCAGGCGCCCAAGTCAGGCCGATTCCAAACCAAGTCAGTAAGATTAAAATCAGCCACAATTTGGGCCAATTCTGAAGGTAAAGCTCGTCCTCGATCCACCAGTTCGCTACCCTTAAAACGAAAATCCGGAGCCGACTCAACAATTAAATCATGTTGATTAAAATCATAACGCCAAAATTGGGGCGAAAAATCGACTCCCTGATCTTCCCAGGGCGTATTAGCCTGAACCGCCGCTAAAGTCTGATAGTATTGATTAGGACCAGTTAAATAAACCGCCATCAGCCCCGGCCGCCAAAGACCTGAACCCCAACCATTTTGATAATAAAGGTTGTAATTTAGTTGCAAATCACCCCAACGATCACTTCCCCGAGTCAAGCGAATTCCATAACCTTCATGATTAATTATTAGATTGTTAAAAATCTTAGTCTGCCAACTCCCCCGTTGGTCATAACTTCGGCCATCAAGAGCCAAACCATAAAGAGAATTGGCCCAAAGATTATTAATAATTTCGATTCGACCGTCACGCCAATAGCCCGCCAACCGCAACCCTGCATTGGCGTTATAATCAGCCTGATTGCGATAAACAAAAACGCCACTGGCATTATCAATATAAATGCCATTACCTCCCATTCCCTGAATCTGACTCCCCGATCCCCCACTCCATAATTTCCGTTTCTCGCCTACCCAAGTCCAGCCAATAGTATTCCTTAATCGATTGCGAAAAACTAAAAATTGCCTAAAAATATGTTGTCGTGGTGGCTTGCCCCAAATTTTCAGACCACCACAATCAGTAGTAATCAAACAGGCCTGCTCAAACAAATTATCGGCCACTAAATTATAACCAGTTTTGATCTCCTCATCAGAAAAACCATAACTTTTATCACTAATTGCCACACTCCGATTAAAAGCCACGCCATTATGACCAATGAAAGCGACTCGATTGCGATAAAAGCGGATATGATCAGGAAAATTAAAGATTAGTCCGACAATATTATCCCGCTCCGAATTAAGTCCTAAATATTGAAAATTATTATCATGAATCTCCAGCCTGGTCAGCGCTGGGTAGCGAAAATTGTCGTTCTGAGGAGAAAAATACCAACTAGCATAAAGGCCGATTTCATCGATCCAACTAACTTGATTTTGGGAGACAACTAGATCCTTAGTCTGGTATTGATTCTTTAATCGAGGATTATGACCCTGACGAAAGTAAAACCCATAATAGCAGTGATCAATGACCAGGCGATGAAATTGATTTCCCTCAGAAGCCTGAGTAGAATTATTGTCTTGCCAAACTGCGGCCCGGTTGAAAAAGCGCAAAGTTAAACCGTCGAGAACAATAAAAGAACGATTGGTTAGGTTAAAACCATCATCCCGAACCGAAATCTCCAGACGCGAGTTTTGAGGAAAACCAGTTTCTTTGGGCCAAAGATAAAGTCGCTTAGTTTGAGGGTCAAACCACCATTCTCCTGGTTGATCAAGCAGATTGGGGTGATCGGTTAAGTAATACTTGGTTCCCCATCCCAGTCCAGGATTCCGACTGCCCCAATCATGCTCAGCAATTCGATCAACAGTAATCCGCCCCCGGCTCACCTCATGGCGGACGATTTTGCGCCGATACTGATAATGACCTTGCTTCGTATCCATGGCTACCAAAGTTGCTCCGGTTAAATCACCCAAAGTGGTCAAGTTGCCCGGCTCAATCCCCTCTGGCTCTTGATCATCACTGGTGTCAGTCAACTGAGTCAAAGACCGAGAGTCATAGTCACAATTTCTGGGATCACTATCTTCGGGAGGATAACAACTGGCCTTTTGTTTTCCTCCTTCAGCCGCCCACCAGTATTCATGATAGCGCCAAAGTTCTTTGACTACCCAATCAGGCTCGCGGGCCAGAGGCAATCGCTCTTTCACTTTCCCCTTTTGATCCAGAATAACCAAAAATCGGGGTCGCTGGTCAGTCTGAGGGAAAAACTGACTCAAGTCGGTCCAATAAATAGTTGCCTTTGAGGGTAGTCGAGAAAACAGATTTTGAGGTTGATCCAGTTGATGCCAGGTCAGCTCTTTTGCCGCCACTGACCCCAGCACCAAGACCGTCCCCCGGCCAAATTCAGCTTGATAAACAATTGGCGCCCCTTCTTGGCCGCTCTTTTGAGGCCGAATTGACTGGCGATAAGTACCCGGCAAAATATGAACTATTGTTCCTGGTTGGGCTAATTCTGCTGCTCGACTAATCGTCTTAACCGGCTCAGCCCGAGAACCACAATTTTGATCTGATCCCTGGCTGCTACTCACCCATAAATCAGTTAACTTAGGACAATTTTCCTGGGCCAAAAGCTGGCTCTTCCAACCAAGAACCACTCCTATTAACCAGAAAAATAAAACCGCCCTTCTCCTCACCCCATCTCCATCTTACCACACCTCAAGTCCTCTAGGATCCAATAGAATTTCACAGAAAAATAAGAGGTTACCTATTTACTAATCATCAATAGAGGACATTAAAGTTCACTCTCTTCTCTTTCAATTACAAGCTCTTCTGGTGAACGGCGCGCCCTTCGCCAAGAAAAGGGATGGACTACTTCAGCGATAACTTCCGAAGGAATTCCCGATCTCTCCACCTCCCCGGCAAGAGAAAATGTCCTTTCGCCGGGGACCCGCCTTCACTGCCTCATTATTCTTTTTACAACTCCATCATAGTGTTCAGATGTCCATTTCGTCATGTTTAGACTGATCTTATAATCTCAATAATTCCTTCTGTTCCTAGATATAACTGCAATTGCCTGGGCCGCTGGATATCGCGGATCAGCCCATGCCCCTCGCTCCAATATCTTTCGGGCACTATTCATTGCTTGTTCAAGAGTCGCTCCCCTCCATCCTGGTGGCGTCTTAATAGCGGTGCCTGGGACACGCATTCCTAATCGTTCTGGTAGCCTTTCACCCTTTCTCATTTATTTTATCCCTCGCACTCTCTTTAACTTAGTAATCAAGACTACAAACTGCATCTTTAAAAGCTTTAAAGAAAGCTTTAAAGCCCCTTCTATCTCCTTCGCCGCCTTCTTCTCTCTCGCCCCAAAACCACTTCCTCTGGACTTCGGGTCAAGCTCCTTGAGCCTCCGTGTAGCCCCATATCAATAGGGCCAACTTTTCTCGTCAACTCATCACTCAATGTATCATAAGACCTAAGTTCATCAGGAACAGGAACAGGAGGAGTTTCTCTCTCTGGCAAACTCTTTTTCCCTTTCCCACTCTCCCCACTTCCTCCTCTATTCCACGACCTACTTTGTTCCTCCCTCTGTTTGACAAAAGCCACAAGATTGTTTGTAAGTTCTTCCAGATTTATGCTCATAAGAAGATTATGCCACAACCTATAGCTTTTGTCAATACCCGCGGCCGAAGACCCAGCGATACTGGGCTGCCTGGTTACACCAAACACATTTCCCTGGCTCTTTTTTCGCTGTTAGAGGTAAAACTCGAGTAGTCGCTTTTGTTTCCGTCTTAATTGCCGCTTCACAGTCACTACTGCCACACCAATGAGCCAAAATCGCCCCCCGCCTCTCTTCAACCGTCTCTCTAAACTCCTGCCAAGAATTAACCAAATGAGTATTCTTTCTCACAAACTGCCGGTATCTTCCCAGCAACTTATTTTGAAATTCGGCTAGTAAACTATCAACTTTTAACTTCAACTTTTCACTATTCACTATTAACTTTTCACTATCTATCCGCGAAACAATTGTTACCGCCCCCTCCCTGGTTTCTCGATCCCCCACCTCCAACCGCAACGGCACTCCTCTCAACTCCCAATCATTAAATTTATAACCCGGCCTCAGCCCTTCACGCCAGTCAACCTCAACTCTAATTCCCCTCAGACTTCGGACAACACTAGCAATAAACTCTCTTAATTTTTCCTCCTTGGTTTTGCCGGGAATGGGAACAATGACCACCTGAACTGGAGCTACTTTAGGAGGTAAAATCAGACCCCGATCATCACCATGAGCCATAATCAGAGCGCCAATGGCCCGAGTAGAAAGACCCCAAGAAGTCTGCCAAACATATTTCAATTGACCATCTTGATCTTGAAATTGAATCTCAAAAGTCTTGGAAAAATTCTGGCCCAAATCATGAGAAGTAGCTGCCTGAACAAACTTCCCATCCCGCACCAAGATCTCGGTAGAAAAAGTCTGCAATGCTCCGGCGAACCGTTCCCGCTCGCTCTTCTCGCCCACAAAGGGCTCTAAAGCTAAATAATCCCGATAAAAATCGCGATACATTAATAACGCTCGCTGAACTTCCTCCTGAGCCTCTTGGTGATTGGCATGAGCGGTATGACCCTCTTGCCAAAGAAACTCCATAGTCCGCAAGAAAAGATAAGTACGCAATTCCCAACGAACCACATTAGCCCACTGATTTAGTTTTAGGGGCAAATCGCGGTAAGACTGAATCCATTTAGCATACATTCGGTACATGATTGTCTCTGAGGTGGGCCGAACCACCAAAGGCTCTTTCAGCTCTTTACCGCCGCCATGGGTTACCAAAGCCAATTCTGGCGAAAATCCCTTAACATGGGCCTTTTCTTTCTCTAGAAATGAATAAGGGATAAATAGGGGAAAATAGGCATTTTTTACTCCGGCGGCCTTAATCATTTGGTCAAGTCCTGCCTGAATCTGCTCCCAAATGGCCCAACCATAAGGCCGAATCACCATACAGCCTCTAACCGGCGAATAATCAGCCAACTGGGCTTGCAACACCACTCGGTTATACCACTGCGAAAAATCCTTCCCCAACGAAGCAATTTTCTTCATAAGGAGATTATATCAAAAAATTAAGATTTATTTTCTTCTCTGCCGGTATTTTTCAGCTATGGTTTCAGCCTCCTTGAATACTTCATCGGCTACTCCCAAATTAGCCTCAACCCCTGCCGCTTTATAAAGCATATCGCGCAGCGGTGGACCTATCAAAATACAGAAGCCCAATGATTCTTTTAATTCTCTCCATCTCTCTTCTCCTAAATTCTCCCGACTAAAATTAGGATTATTAGCGCGCAACCATTCCTCAAGCTCCTTCTCGCTTTCTCTATCTCCTTGCCCTTCCAACTTATCCAACTCTTTTTGATATCTCTTTAATTCTTTCTCCACTCTTCTTCTGATTCCAGGCGCCAACTTTATTTCATCCGAATCATCCTCATCCAACACTTTCTGGGCTGTCGTTACCAGCCGAGTTAGCTTCCCCCTTCGCCACTCTTCTACCAGATATTGCCTGGCTCTGGAGGACAAATCGATCATTCTCTTTGCTAAATCACTTCTGGCACCCTCCCCGATTACAGTTAATATCCCATCTTTTGCCTGCAGGTAGTCATTGAGAAGGGGAACGGCCTCATAAAATAGAGCTTTGCGACAATAAGCTTCGAATCGTCTTCTTGCCACATCTATTGCCAACCGACGAAAACTGCACCGTCGTTCTGGAGAACCCTCACCCAAAACCTTCAAAACTTTATCAAGATCACCTTGATGTCTTCTCGCTATTGCTAATAATTCCTCAAATTCTGAATCGGATAGATAGCCCTCCTGATTAATTCTCATTATCTCCCTTAATTTATTCTCTGCCTCCTTATCCCTGCTAGCGACATCCAACTCTCGAACCACCTCCTCCCATAATCTATCGTTAGCTCTCTCGCGCCAAGTAACTACTCTCTCTTCTATTATTCTTTCACCACTCCTATTATCTCCCGGCCTCAATTTCTTTCGTCTTATTCCTACAGCGACAGGATTTCTTGCTGAAACGGCACTTTGAAAAATTATCTCTCCTTCTATAGAGCCAATATCAGAAACAATTCCCGTCTCCGCTGCCACTTGCTTAGTTTGTTGAGGCAGGAGTACTCCTGAAACTTGTTCTAGTAGGCGCGCTACTCTTCTGGGCAAAACGCTCAATGCCAAATAAGCCCTGGGAATTATCCCCCCTCCTCTTCGAACAGAGTTAATGTCTCCATAAAGCTTAACTGCCGCGGCCGCATATTCCCTCCACGCTTGAGCCAACAACTCTCTTGTCTCTTGTTTTTCCTCTGGCTCTAGAGAATTTAAACCCAGCATTAACTCTCCTGGTTCTGGTATAGACTGCTCGCCAGGAAATGACTTTCTTACCATGGAGGCTCTCTCCTTGGCTCTCTGCATCAACTCCCTCAAGGATTCTGATCCTCCTCGCTCCGTAGTGGCTATCCCTAGTCTTTGATTTGTTTTCACTACCACATTAAATTCAGGAAGCCCCACCTCCCTAGCAGCCTTAACCCAAGGAAGTTGCCTCATTCCTGAAATAACTGGCAAAAACTCAGATATTTTCTCTTGCTCTTCCTCTGACAGGTTAGCTAGATATCTTGCTAATTCCGCTAAAGGCAAAAAGGGACTAGCTAATCGTTGGTCTACTTCTTCCAGCCCATGGGGAAGTCCGAATTCCCAAGCCAGAGTAAATTCTGCTAGCCCCAATGTTTCGGCTATTTCTCTCTCTCTCTTACCAAAAGCTTTTTCCCATCGTTCTTCTAGTTCTCGTCTCAAGCGATCAAATTTTTTTCCCCTCAGATTAGGATAAGGTGGATAAGGCACAAATTGAATCATAACTGGTCCTTCTGGTGTTGACCCCTCCTCTTCTTCTCCTTCGTTCTGATCAATTGACTCACCTGAAACAGCTCTAACCTGCTCTTTTACCCACTCAACCAACTCTTTTACTAATCCTAAAGCAGGAACCCCGTCAATACAGCTATGATTAAACATAACTTCGATTCCTCCCACTGCAGACTCTACTCCTTTTACCACCCCCTCGCCCCTCCCCCTTTCTCTCAGCTTCACTGCCACCACTCCCCGGGGATCAGCCTTGAGTACACAGTCCAACTGGGCTTCTGCCCGACCATCAATATCGGGCACCACCACTACCGTCGCAAAACGGGCTTCTTCTCCCTCAAACCAAGAGGCCAAACTTCTCGCTTCTCCTCCAACTTCCTTCCACACCCACCTCTGTCCTTCTTTATCCCACCAAACAATTCTATTTCTTTCAAGGGGAGGTCCTTCCTCTAAGTTTTCCACCCTAACTCCCCTTCCCTTCCCAATCAGACGCCAATTTAAAGCTACTTCAGAATCTTTCCAATGTCCTTCTTGCCATCTATGCAACCAGCCGACAAGCCCAAGAACATCATGATATCTAAAAACCCTTTCTTCTCCTGGTTCTAAAAACTCTATTACTGAATAAGAACCAGTCGGCCCTGCTGGCCCTGGCAGACCCTCATTTCTAAGAAATATTTCCCAAAAACTACCTCTTTGTCCCAGCAGTTCCCTTAACCGCCGAGAAGCCTCTAGAGTTGTTCCGACTAATATTTCCCTCGCCGCCAAAATAATTGAACGGTTCACCCTCGAGCTAAAACTATTTATTCGCTTCAACAAGCTCCTATTATCATCGGCAACACGGGCAAAAAATCGCATCGCTTCTCGATAGACAGCAAATCTTTTGTCGGGAGATTCAGCCGGCAAAATCTCGGCAAACTTTCCTGCTACATTAGAAGGATTAACTTCTCTTTTTTCGCCCCTCTCCCTTAAACCAACTGCTCCTGGTTCGCCCTCGCCCATACTTAAATGGTAAAATTTAATCTAAGCAAAATCAACCCCCAAAACCTCCCTCCCTCCACTAAGCTATTAAAGCCAAATAGTTTGCTGGGCTAATTAATAAGTCTGATAAGTTTCGATTAGTTGTCGGGCGATTGGGGCGGCGACATAGGCGCCCGAGCCGCCGCGCTCCACCAAAACCGTAATCACCACCCGCGGCTGATCTGTCGGATAAAAAAGGGTGAACCAGGCATGGGTCTCATCAGTACCATCGCCGACCTCAGCCGTACCAGTCTTACAGGCCACTTGGGGCTTGAAATTAAAAAACGGAAATCCCGTTCCTCCCGGCGAACAAGCCTCAATCATCCCCTGCTTTACCAACTCCAAATGCTCTCTTTTAATCCCCAGCTCACGACAATCTTGATTACCATCTCTTTGGTTTTTGGTTTTTGGTTTTTGGATTAGATTTAGGTGCGGTCGGCACCACTTCCCGCCATTGGCAATCACCGCTGTTTCCACCGCCACCTGAAGCGGAGTCATAGTTAAATCACCCTGACCAATGGCTAAATGATAAGTATTACCTAAAAACCAGCGTTCTCCTTTTGTCTTTTCCTTCCATTCTGGCGAAGGCAATAAGCCGCTCACCTCGCCGGGCAAATCAATTCCAGTGAGATGACCCAAACCAAACCGCTTAGCCCAATCCAAAAGCACCTCCACTCCCAACCATTCGCCCACTTTATAAAAATAAATATCGTTAGACCGCTTAATTGCCTTAACTAAATCGACCAAACCCTCTTTCCGGCCATACTCAAGCCAATACCAATTACCAAACTGCCATTGACCAATCTTGATCACGCCGGTGTCCTCCACTTGAGTTTGAGCATCAATCTTGCCCGCTTCCAGACCGGCGATGGCAGTGATCATTTTAAAAACCGAACCCGGATGATAAGCGCCCCCAATGACCCGATTAAGAAAGGGCAGCTGGGGATCATTTAGCCAGGCTTGAATCTGCTCTTCGCGGCGAAACTTAGTAAAACTGTTAGGATCAAAGGCGGGCCACGAGGCCAAGGCTAATACCTGGCCGGTTCTCGGATCTAAAACCACCACTGCCTTGGATAAATCAGGTTTTTCTGCCTGAGACAAGACCTGCCCTACCGCCTGCTGCCAATTTTTATCAATGGTTAGCCGAATATCTTGCCCAGGCTGAGCTGGCCGTTGCCCCAAGCGGCGCTTCACCTCTCCTCGGGCATCGACCTCAACCAACTCTTCTCCCGGCCGACCGCGCAACTGACAATCATACTCTTGCTCAATTCCTCCTCGTCCCACCAAATCACCCAAGCCAATGGGACAATTTTCCTGACTGGCGTTAATTTCCTCCTGAGTCGCTTCGGTTAAATAACCGGTTAAATGAGCCGCCGCTTGAGCTAAAGGATACTCTCGCTGCCAGTCTTTCTTGATCACTTCGCCCCGAGCTTCGCGCGCCAACGCTTCCTGGCGGCTAAGCTTCTTGCCGGCCTGATCGCGATAGACCACGGTATTGCGGGCTAATTCGAATCCCTGTCGATCCAAAATTCGCCCCCGAGCCGGGACTATTCTCACCCGCCTAATTCTGTTTTCATCAGCTAAGCGACGAAAATAGCGACCTCGAATAATCATCAGGTCAAACGATCGCGCCGCAAAAAAACCAAAGATTAAAATTAAGAGATAATGGAGAATAACCATCTAAAAGCCCCCGCTATGGCTTAATAATTCCGACAGTTAACAATTCCTTAGGATTAATCATCCATTCCACCTCAGCCTCTTGAAAAACCTTATCCTCGGAAGGATAGACCTTTTTAATTTGGCCAATTAAAAAGAGATCGCCAGTTTCAACTACGGTCGCCACCCAATAGCCGGGCTGGATTTTTTCGCTGGCCAAAATCTCTTTGACAAGAATCGGTTCGCCCCCCTGAAGGAGACCCTCGGCTAGGCTGGGTTGGCCCTGTTCCGCCAATTGGCGCCGCAACCAAATCTTCACCGGCAACCTAAATTCAGGATCAGTCAACAATTGAACTGCTGCCGCCAATCCCTGGCGGCGCCCAAGATAACCCACTAAAAATCGGTCTTTGACCACCGCCGCCCTCGAGGCCACGGACCGATCACTGGTCAAAGCCAAAATCAGGCGCCGATCATTGGCCGCGACAACCCGACCTGGTATCAATTGGGTTTTTGGCTTAATGCCAGCCCCTAAAAGTCGGCGCAATTGCCAGTTTTCTTCTTGTAAATCAGCTAAAGCCGCTTGACAACTAGTTAACTGATCAGGCTTAGCTTCTGACTCAGCTTGAGCCAGCTGATAAAGTCTAACTCGGCTCGCTAGCAACCAGCGATCAACTTGCCGATAGAGAAAGTCCAATTTTCCTCGAGCACTCAAGGTCCAAACTAACCCCAATAACGCAATCAAAGTTAATTTTGGCCTCATAACTTAGTATAACTGAAGAGTTGCTTAAGTGGCCAATGACTTTAATTGATCTCGATTCTGCCAAAGTTTTACCCCGCCCCGAACCACCACCTCTCGCGGTTGTTTTGCCGTCCAAACCGGCATTTTGGTTGTCTCGGCGATCAATGGCTCCATTCCCCTTAATTGGGCCCCACCGCCGGTTAGAACGATTCCTCGCCGGGCAATATCAAGCGTCAGCTCTGGTGGAGTTTCTTCGATTAACTCGGTTAAATTGGTAATCATCTCTTGAATCAATGGTGAGATCGCCTCTCTAATTTCCGCCTCACTGATTTCAACCTCTCGAGGCAACCCGGTCTCCAAATCTCGCCCCGGCAACCTCATTTTCCTTTCCTCTCCCGTAGGCAAAACACTGCCTAAATTAATTTTTACCTTTTCTGCCATAATTCGACCAATCAACAAGCCGTATTTCAACCGAACAAAATCAATAATTGCCTGATCCATTCTTTGACCACCCAATTGCAAGCAGCGCTGCAAGACCAAGCCACCCAAAGAGATTACTCCCATCTCAGTAACACCGGCTCCGAGATCAAAAATCAAGTGACCTACGGCTTTTTCGATCGCCAGCCCAGCCCCTAAGGCGGCTAAAATCAACTCTTCGACCAAATAAACTCGGCCGAGGCCGGCTTGCTCAGCCGCGGCCCGAACCGCTCGCTTTTCTACCTCAGTCGCTCCTGAAGGAACACCGATGATCGCTTGAGGCTTTAATAATCGCGGCCAGCGTGAAGGCAACTGGGTGACAATATCCAGAAGATAGGCTAAAAAGGCAACGGCAGCATCAAAATCAGCGATCACTCCGTTTTTTAACGGGGCCACCACCTCAATTGTCTGAGGCTCTCGACCAATCATTTTCTTGGCTTTGCCACCAAAAGCAATCGGCTTGGGTTTAACTCCCGGCCGCTTTTTTAGCCGAGCCACCACCGTGGGCTCATCAAAAATAATCCCCTTGCCCGGCACCGCTGCCAAAGTATTGGCTGTTCCAAGATCAATGGCGATAGAAAAAGAAAAATTTAATTTCATAAATCATAAATTCTAATTTCTAAATCCTAAACAAATTCTAAATTCTAAATTTCAAATTCCAAAAAATTTTTTGGAATTTAGATTTTGAAAATTGGGATTTGTTTAGAATTTAGGATTTCGAATTTAGGGTTTTCTTATATGATACACTTTTCTTATGATTGGGAGCAAAATTTGGGACCAAATTATTTTTCTTGCCTACGCCGGACTTTTTTTCTTTGTCCCGCTGATCCTTACCCCCTGGAATTACGAACTCTTTGAATTCAATAAAATGGTCACCGTTTACGGCCTCACTATTATTATTGTTTGGGCCTGGTTAGCCAAAATGATTACCAACCAGCAGTTCATTTTCCGCCGCAGCTTCTGGGATCTCCCCCTAATCATTTTTTTCCTCTCCCAAGCCATCAGCACTTTGGTCTCTATTGATCGTCACACCAGCATTTTTGGTTATTACTCTCGCTTTCACGGTGGCCTCCTTTCGACCATTTGTTATCTCCTTCTCTACTGGGCCTTTGTCAGCAATATTAAATCGACCCAAAAAAAGCGATTAATTAAAGTGGCTCTCGCTTCAGGAGGATTAGTCGCCCTCTATGGAATCGCTGAGCATTTTGGGATTGATAAAAATATCTGGGTGCAAGATGTTCAAAACCGGGTTTTTTCTACCTTAGGCCAACCCAATTGGCTCGCCGCCTATTTAGATATCTTGATCTTTATTGTCTTAATCCAAATAATCTCTTCTCCAAAGCCCCTCCCCTCTATCCTCTATACTTTATACTCTATACTCTATCTTTGTCTTCTCTACACTAAATCACGCTCCGGTTTCTTGGGTTTTATTATTCCTTTTTTAATCTTCTTAACGAAGAAGTTTATCCAATCTATAAGAAATAAAGGCAAAAAAGGTAAAGAACTGAGAAAGAAGCTATTACTAATCAGCAGTCTGGTTATTGTTCTCTCTTGGCTGGTGGGAATTCCCTTTCAGTTGAGAGATTTGAGAGCCAAAATCAATCTCTCATTTTTAAGCGATGTCCAGGAGACCAAAAAACCAACTGTTTCAATGACCAATGAGCAAATGACCAAATTAAAAATCACCCCTTCTTCTGATATTCGTAAGATTGTTTGGAAAGGAGCCTTGGCTCTTTGGCGCCGCTATCCGCTTTTTGGTACTGGGGTTGAGACTTTTGCCTATAGCTACTATTGGGTCCGCCCCCGGGAACACAATGATACCTCAGAATGGGACTTTCTTTATAACAAAGCCCATAACGAGCTACTCAATTTTGCCGCTACCACTGGTACTTTTGGTCTGGTTAGTTATTTGATCCTCGCCGTTAGCCCTATTATCTATTCTCTTAGAAAGAAGTCATCTAATTCTCTGAATGCCATTCATTATCCTCTTGCTAGTCTTCTTATTACTAATTTTTTCGGTTTCTCTGTAGTTCCTGTCGCCCTCTTCTTCTTTCTCTTACCCGGGTTTCTGGTTGATTCGACCGCTCCAAACTTTCCCCAAAATAAATCTATCAAAACTAATCAACCACTCTTAATCGGTCTTAGCCTGATCGCCCTTTTTCTCATCATTAAAGTAATCAATTATTGGCGGGCGGATTTTTATTTTGCCCGAGGCCGCGATTGGGAGAAAATGGGCTATCTCAATAAAAGTCTTCAGAATCTCAGCCAAGCTCTTAAACTCAACCCCAATGAACCGCTTTTCTGGTCTCACCGAAGCGTAGTTGAAGCCAAACTAGTGGCCGCCCTTCATCAAAAACAGCCTCAAGCTGAACCCGATGTCCGACTTCGGCAACTCACTCAGCAAGCAGTGGCAGACAGTAGAAAGGCCCTGACCTACTCACCTTTTCATCTTAACTACTATAAAAATCAGGCGAAGATGTATTATTACCTCTCTTTTCTTGAGATCGATTATTTGCGCCGAGCCCTGGAAACCCTCCTCCAAGCCCAAAAACTAGCCCCCACTGATCCCAAGATTGCCTACAATATTGGCCTGATCTATCAAGCCTTCAATGATCATGATCGGGCCCAGGAGTTTCTCCGGCGAGCCCTAGAACTTAAACCTGATTATCAAGCCGCTCAAAAAGCCCTGGAACAAACCAAAGCGCTGAAGGAGAATCAACCTAACGAGCCAACCACTGATCGAGAGTAATGGGGTTCATTTTTTTCTTCTCCTGAAGATAAAGCTGATCGCCTCGTTTTTGGACATGATCAATAAAAAGGATGCCGTCCAAATGATCCAATTCGTGCTGAAAAACAATTGCTTCTAAGTCCTCTAAAACTGCTTCCACCAACTCCAACCGCTGGCGATCAAAATCTGGTTGTTGGTAACTTACTTTAATCTTTAACCAGCGCTTCACCGGCCCATACAGCTGAGGAAAAGAAAGACAGCCCTCTAGAAATGGTTCTTCTGAATTCTCTTTTGGTCTTAATTGAGGATAAGTCTTATCCAGGCCAAAAGTATCAATAATTTGCGGATTAACTAAAACTTTAAAAGGAGAACAATGACATTGGTCGCATTTCTCACAACTGGCTTGATTGAGCTTTTTCATCAAAAACACTCGCTGATGACGGCCAATTTGAGGAGCCGCTAAACCAATCCCCAATTGACTCTGGCCTAACGCTTTCTCTAGCAAGCGAACAGTGGTTTGAAGCTCTTGATCGACTTGTTTCACCGGAATCGTCTTTTGACGCAAGCTGGGATGAGGGTAAACCAAAATCATTCCGATTGTTTTTTCTTTTGCTTGAGTTTTTTAATACAGCGACTACAGAGCTTCATTTTAAGTTTCAATCCACCCACTTTGAGGGTTACTTTCTGAATATTGGGCCTAAATTTGCGCAAAGTTCTCTTATCTGAATGAGACACATTGCGGCCCGCTCTGGTTTTCTTACCACACTGTTGGCACCGCGCCATAATTCCCCATCGCTAATAACAATTAAAACTGCTATACTATACCAAACTTAAACTCGGCAAACAAGCAGATCATGACTCTAATCAGCCTCATTGCCATCCTGATTGCTGTTTCCATCCATGAATTTGCCCATGCCTGGGTTGCCGATCGTTTAGGCGATCCTACTCCGCGGCTAGCGGGCCGACTCACCCTTAATCCTCTAGCCCACCTTGATTTTATTGGCACCCTGACCCTAATTCTCATCGGCTTTGGTTGGGGCAAACCGGTTCCAATCGACCCTTACAACCTCCGCCATCCTCGGCGTGATCAGGCCTTAATTGCCCTAGCTGGACCAACGAGCAATCTTATCTTCGCTTTCGGCCTCAGCCTTCTTGGTCATCTTTTAGCCTGGCCCCTAATTAAGCTCCTCTTCTCCCCCCTAATTATCATTAATCTCTCTCTGGCTATTTTCAATCTCCTCCCCCTTTACCCCTTAGATGGCGCCAAAATTCTCTTGGGCGGATTACCCTTTGAATTAGCCGAAGAATGGGAAGAAATCCTAACAAGCTATAGCTTGCCGCTGCTAATTATTAGCCTCTTACCCTTATTCCGAGGTCGCTCCCTCATCGACCTTTTCCTTAGCCCCCTGATCCATATCCTGCTCCGTCTGCTGCTCTAACAATTGATTAATCTCGGCCACCAATTGATCAATTTCGGCTTCACTTAAACCATGAGCCCGCGCCCCTTCTTCTAAAGTCTCAAAACTAGCCAAAACACAACCCAAACAATGAAAACCACGCTGAGCCAAAACCTCGGCCGCTTCGGGACACTGAGCCAATAATTGATCAAATTTGGTCTTGCGACTGATTTTAGCCATGGTTAATTTTACCACAGACCAAAACTCCGGCCGATCGGCAGCAAATTTTGAATTCAAAAATTCGTGCCGATCGGCACTAATTTTGGTATGATGGGGTCTGTATCCGTTTGCCTAATTCTGACTCTCTTGACAGCTGATTTCATCTGACCCTAAAATAAAATTGTCCCGTTGAGGGCCCGCGCAAGCGGTAGTAGGGTAAGAGCTTTTCCTCCACACCTACTGGAATGGGAGGACAAGTCTCTGTCAGTAACGAGGCAGAGTAGTCCACCCACCGCCTACTTAACTAAGTAGGCAAAATCAACGGGGAAAATCATTACCCGAAAGTAACCCTCAGCGGGATTTTGCTCCTTCTCCCCCACCATGCTAGAATTAGCCCGAATCAAATGAAACTGAGCGTGATCGTTCCCTGCTATAACGAAGGGCCCAGAATTAAGAGGGTCCTCCAAGCCCTATTTCAGTCTCCCTTGGTGGGTGAAGTGATTGTGGTCAACGATGGCTCCACTGACAATACCGCCCAAGTTCTGGCTCAAATTAAAGATCCCCGTCTCAAGATCAAAACTCTCAGTCAAAATCAAGGCAAAGGGGGAGCCGTCGCCCAAGGAGTGCGCCAAGCACGCTTTAAAACTATTTTTCTCTGTGATGCCGATCTTCGGGGACTTAAACCTGAGCACATCGAAAAAATGGTGCAAGTTTTTTTAAAACATCAGAAGCAGGTCATGGTCGTCGGTCTATGTGAGAAACGCTGGTCTTCAATTACCCACCATCTTCGCCGCTCAATCCTTCCCTTAATTTCAGGACAGAGAATTGTTAGCAAGAAAATTCTTCTTGCCGTTACTCGCTCCCCCCTAGCTCAAGAATGGGGTCTAGAAGCCAGTCTCAATCATTATTGCCGGCGCCATCGGATCAAAATAGTTAAATTACTCCTAAAGGGAGTTAACGACTATCCTAAATGGCACAAAGGTCACGGCTATCGAAGAGCGCTGGAAGAGCTTTTTCAGCTAATCGCTAAGTATTGGCTCATTTATTGTTGGACTCCACTAAAAAACCTTCTCCCCCACTCAGCCCCTCTCAGAGCAGCGGCCAGAAAAGGCAAGTTTAGGGAAAAACAGGTTAAAATTAACGGCGTGAAAATCAATTTCGCTTTTGGGGGTCAAGGCCAACAGAGTCTAATCTTTATCCATGGCTGGACTAATAATTGGCAAGGCTGGCTCCCTCTTTGTCAGCGATTAAGAAAAGATTATCGTCTCTACCTGATCGACTTACCTGGTTTTGGTGACTCGGGCAATCTCAAAACTTATACCATTCCCAAAGCAGCGCGCTATGTGGCCCAATTAATCGAGCAGGAGAAGATCAAGCAGCCCATCGTCATTGGTTTATCCATGGGTAGCTTGGTCGCCGCTTGGTTGGGTAAAAGCCAACCCCAAAAAATTAAAAAGGTGGTTTTAATTAGCCCCCCGTTTAAATTGGGTCGACGACGATTGGTCGCCCGCAGCTTAGAAAAAATTCTCCAGAGTATTAATGGCAAAAATTCAATTGAGTCAGCAGTAAAAAAAGCCATCGAGGCCCGACTCAGCACTTATCTATTAGCCAAATACATCAATATGCACCGATTCAATCGTTTCTTGGTGGACACTTATGGAATGATCGGAAAGAAAAAAATGCGCAAAGAAGCTTTCGTTCAAATGGGTATTTCAGTCGCCCAATTCGATTTGGCCAAAGTTCTGGAAAACTACCCCATACCAGTAATTATTATTGCTGGCCGAGAAGACAAAATTATTCCCATCAAGGCCCTCAAACAATTACTGATTACTCTCCCAGGCCAACTCCCCATCCTTCATGTTGTCCCCCAAGCAGGCCATGTGGTTCCTTGGGAAAAGCCCCAACAAGTAGCCCGCATTATTCGTCAACATTGTTAATCTCTCGCTTCGATTGTTATAATAACCTAAGCCGATGTAGCTCAACTGGCAGAGCAACCCCCTTGTAAGGGGTAGGTTGAGGGTTCGAGTCCCTCCATCGGCTCCTATTAAGATCTAGGGTCAAAATCTAGCGCGCCCGTAGCTCAACGGATAGAGTACCGGCCTGCGGAGCCGGCGATGCAGGTTCGATTCCTGCCGGGCGCACTGGAGGAGTCGCATAGTGGCCAATTGCACGCGCTTGGAGAGCGCGAGCCCGTTGGGGCTGCGTGGGTTCGAATCCCACCTCCTCCGCCGGGGATTAGCTCAGTTGGCTAGAGCGCACGATTCGGGTTCGTGAGGCCGCCGGTTCGAGTCCGGCATCCCCGACTGATGAGCATTTGGTCATTTGGCCATTGGTCATTGAGTCATTGAAAAATCAAATGTCAAATGCTAAATGACCAAATAGTAACCGGTGCCCGTAGCTCAATGGATAGAGCACTGGTCTTCGGAACCAGGGATGGGGGTTCGATTCCCTCCGGGCACACCACTCTTTATTTGGTCATTTGACCATTTAACATTTATCATTTGTAATTTAAATTTAAATTTAAATTTAAAATTTAAAAACCTGCCTAGCTGTCAGCGGGTTACAAATTGCAAATCAGAAATGTTAAATGATAAAATCCAGAGCATAGGGGCGTCGGTTAACTGGCAAACCACGGGTCTCCAAAACCCGGACTGGGGGTTCGAGTCCCTCCGCCCCTGCTTGATAAAGCTCATCAGGGCCCGTAGCTCAGTTGGCTAGAGCGTCCGTATGGCATGCGGAAGGTCGAGGGTTCGAATCCCTCCGGGTCCACAAAATAACTAAAGCTCAGCTAGTCAGATTGAGCCGACGCTTCGGCTAGGCCGAAAGCTCGAATCTGACGAGGTCCACCAATGGACCGAAGTTTGACTTAAAGATTTGCGGCGGTAGTTCAGTTGGTAGAACGTCTCGTTGCCAACGAGAAGGTCGCCGGTTCGAGTCCGGTCCGCCGCTCAAAGCTGCGTCGGACAGGTCGCCGGTTCGCCCCGACGGATCGGGGTAAAAGTCCGGTCTGCCGCTCATTTTTTGCGGGGCGTGGCGCAGTTGGCGAGCGCGCCCTGCAGCGGCGGGGAGATTAACAACCTACCCCAATAGCTCGATGTAAAAGTCCATCCAAACTCAAAGAAAAATCTTAAAAAAGGCGAAGCTACAACCGGGAGTTAATACAAATTCTTGTACTAACTTGACATTCTTCTAGAACAAGTGCTACAATTTTATAGACTAAAATAATTTTCAATAGAAATTATGATCAGAAAAGTTAGTTTTAGCAACTTTTATTCTTTCAACCAAAAACAAGAAATTAGTTTTCTGGCCAAAAAGAAAACATCTTATGCATACGCCAAAACTACTTCTAACAATTATATAACTAAAGTTGGAGCTTTTATTGGAGGAAACGCTTCTGGAAAAACCAACATCATGCGATTATTCAGTTTCTTAAGCTATTTCGTATGTCTAAGCAGCAAGAAAGACGGTTCTGTCCCAGAAAACGACATCGCGTTTAAAACATTCTTCGATAACAAGCGGCCATCAGAATTTTATTTAGAATGCGAAAACAAACAAAACATCTTTTATTACTACTTAACGATAAAAAACAACATTGTTCTAAGGGAAGAATTATATTTTAAGAAAAAGAAGGTGAGAGCGAGGAAAAAGAATATATTTATCAGAGCCAAAAATGATATTAGGTCCTTCAACAAAACCCTCTTCAGAAATTTTCCAATAAAATTCATCAAAAACATTCGTCTTGATGTTTCCCTAATAGCCTTTTTAAAATCTCATTACAATATTGAAATTATTAATGAGATTTACACATACTTTGCGAACTTTAAAACAAATATTAATGAGTCAGGGCAAATTCTACATTACTTTCCCCCAGAACAATTCAAAACCTTAGGGATGTATTTATCAGACACAAATCTAAAAAATGAAGTTGAAGAACTTTTATCGAATTTTGATTTAGGATTGTCAGGATTTAGGATTGAGAAGAGTGAGGCAATTGTCCCCATCTCTGGCAAACACGAAATAACCCTATCTGTTTTTGGAAAACACCAAACTGCTAATGGGAACAAAGAATTAAAATTCACATACGAATCAAGCGGAACCAAATCTCTGTTCTTCACCCTCGGCAATATTCTCACCGCACTCCGAAATGATTCTGTTATCATTATTGACGAATTCGAGTTTGGATTACATCCAGAAGCCCTAAACCAATTATTGTATTATTTTATTGACAAAAATAAGAACCATCGGGCTCAAATACTGTTCTCATCAAATTGCCATGACTTTATGAGAAGATTGGATATGCACCAAATTTATCTAGTTGAAAAAAATGATGTTGGCGAAAGTCGGGTGTTTAGGCTTAATGAAGTCGAGGGAGTAAGATCTGACGAAAACTTTTTAAATAAATACCGATCAGGTGCCTACGGAGGTTTCCCCAAAATACGAATTTAATTAAACAGATGATGGCCTATAGAATAATTAAGAAATATACATGTCTGATTTTTGGAGAAGGAAGAAGGGATAAAAAATTTCTAATAGCATTAACCGAATTAGAAAAATTCAAGTTTCACACCCCAAACTGGACTTTTAGCTACGGCAATGGCTCAGGCGGTTCTGTAGAAGATATATTGCAAAGCTGCCACAGAGAAACCTTGGGTCGCGCCTTCGATTTAGTGTTATGCTTTATAGACCTAGATAAACTAAAAAAGGATTTTCCAAGAAAATGGAAAACCAAAAAAGTTGAAATAGAGAAAAATGCCAAAAACCTGGGAATTGATATTATCTGGAATCGGGACAATGCAGAAGACGAATACCGGAAAGTTCTCGGGAATGTAGGAGTTAGAAAACATCGCCTAAACGAAATGGCGAGAAAACAAGCCGGACGATTCATCAACTCCAGACTATGGAAGAGTATTCTGAAATCTATAAAGCACAAAGAACAACAATTGCAAGAGTAACCCTCTTGCACCAAATGTAACCCATGGTAAGCACTAAGCTCCTTAACAATTAACGAGCAAACAATTATCACCATCTGCTAAACTGGAGAAGAGAAAGCGTCTGTAAGGTAATGGACAAGGACGGCAAATTGCAAACTGAAAATGATAAATGGTAAAATCTGGAACGTAAGGCTTTATCGATTAAAAATATCTATCGGGGCGTGGCGCAGTTGGCGAGCGCGCACGCATGGGGTGCGTGAGGTCGCGGGTTCAAGTCCCGCCGCCCCGACAAGAGAATAAATAAGCCGTTCGGGGTGAAGTCACGGGTTCGCCCCGACGGATCGGGGTAAAAGTTTCGCCGCCCCGACCACTTTCAATCCTGCCTGGATAGCTCAGGGGCAGAGCATTCCCTTGGTAAGGGAAAGGTCGTGGGTTCAAATCCCACTCCAGGCTCCAGTTAATTATTTGACCATTGGCAATTTAACCATTTATTTATATAATTACGACTATGGCAAAGAAGAAGGGATCACGAATAATCGTTGGGTTAGTTTGCCCTCAATGCAATAGTCTTAACTACATCACCGAGCGCAATAAAACCAACACCCCAGAAAAGCTGCAATTAAAAAAATATTGTCGCCGCTGCAAGAAGCGCACTCAACACAAAGAAACTACTAAGCTCAAGTAGTATTTAGGTCCAAAGAGGAAAATTCTCCCTTTCTGATCGCCTTTCTGATTCTTTTCATCAGGCGCATATAAAAGCTAAGATTGTGAAGCGTCATTAGGCGCTGGCCCAAAGGCTCTCTGATTTTTAAAAGATGACGAATATAAGCCCGAGAGTAATGTTGACAAGCAAGACAAGGACAATGAGGCTCGATGGGCCGAGAATCAAACCGGTATTGCTCTTGCCAAATTTTAATCTCCCCCACTCTCAGCTTAACTTCATCTTCAAAAACATAAGCCAAGCCGTGGCGTGCATTTCGAGTCGGAATGACACAGTCAAATAAATCCCAACCCATGGCCACGGCTTCAATGATCTCTTTGGGGGTGCCGCCACCCATTAAATAGCGGACTCGATCATCAGGAATCAAGCTGGCGGTATAAGCTAAAATTTCTCGGTTGACTGGCGGACCGCCAAAACCATAACCGATAAATGACTCGATCGCTTCTAACTCTTCAAAACTGCGCCGCCGCAAAACCTTGCTGTTGGCCCCCTGAATAATAGCCATCAAAATCTTTTCCGATCCAGCTTGAGCCCTAAAATAATCCCGACTCCTTTTGGCCCATTGAGTGGTTAAGGAAACCGAATAACGATTGACGGACTCGGGCGCCTCAGCCACCACTGGATAATCTAAGACCATCAAAATATCACTGTCCAAATCGAGCTGGTTTTGAATCGACTGCTCTGGAGTCAAAAAATGCCCGGCACCGCTCAGATGATCTTTAAAAACAATCCCCCCTTCAGTAATTTTTCCCATTCCATTCCGATGAACCAAAGAAAAAGCCTGAAAACCACCACTATCAGTCAAAATTGGCCCGGACCAGGCCATAAATTTTCTTAACCCGCCCAGCCTCTTGATGACCTCCACTCCCGGCCGAATTCCTAAATGATAAACATTGCCCAGAATCATCTGAAGCCCAATTTGCTCCAGCTCTAGAGCCGATAAATGTTTGACTGCTCCATAAGTGGCATCAGGAATAAAACAGGGCGTTTCTACGACACCATGGGCGGTCTTAATTCGGCCCACTCGAACCCGAGTCCGCCGATCTTGAACCAAAATTTGCCATTTCTTAGCCATGATTCTATTCTATCATTCCTCCTAAACTTGATTTAACTCTCCCCAACCAGTTAAAATCCTAACCATGGTCGAAACCATCATCGGCTTCTTAGCCCAATTCATTATCATCCTAATTTCGAAGCTCAGCTACTTTGGTATTGTCCTGGCGATGGCGATTGAGTCAGCCTGCATCCCCTTGCCGTCAGAAATTATCATGCCTTTTTCAGGCTTTCTTGTCTTCAAGGGAGAGCTCAACTTCTGGCTTGTTTCCTTGGCCGGCGCTGTTGGCTGCCTGCTGGGATCACTGCTAGCCTGGTGGGTTGGAGCCCGTTTTGGCGAAAAAGCCATTCGTCAATTGATCCGCCGCTACGGTAAATTTGTCCTGGTTTTCGAATATGAGCTTGATGAGGCCCAAGAATGGTTTCGCCGCCATGGTGAATTAATTACTTTCACCTCCCGACTTCTGCCGGTAGTCCGAACTTTTATCTCTCTGCCGGCCGGAATCGCCCAAATGAACTTGGCGCGCTTCTCTTTTTACACTTTCACTGGTTCTTTTATCTGGTCGGCCGCGCTAGCTTGGGTAGGACTAAAACTGGGTGAAAACTGGAGTGCGATTAGCAACTATTTCCGCAAGTTTGACATCGTCATTGTTTTGGGCTTCTTAATTTTGGCAGGTTGGTTTGTCCATCACAAACTAAAAAAGCATCGGCAGTGGCAGCAAAAAGAAAAAGAAGCCAAGAAAGGCGATTGAGATAATTAAGCAAGGATTCGGGAACAGCCTGCTTCCGGCTTAGGGCCACCACCTGGCGCTCTAATCGCCGCACCACCACCCGAGCCAAATGAAACCGAACCTCAAGCTCATTCCGACCGGCGAAAACAAAGCCCTTGGTCTCAGGTGCCTGAGCCTGAAATTTCTTAATCTGATCTTCAAGCCAGGCTAATCGTTGGTCCAAATTAGTCACCGATTGATCGCCGGCAATCAGGGCTGCCATCTGACCCAAATCCTGCTGAAGCTGAAGTAAGATTTTATTAATCTCTCCCCGAGTTAACACCCGGGCAGAACCCAAAAAACAACTTGCCTCGTCCAAATCACCCAAAGCAGCAAAAATTAACTCATCTTTTCCTCGTTTTCGACCACCAAATAAAACCGATTCGGTTACCTGCTTAATCATCAACCAAAAATTTAGCATTTGGAAAAACCGCAGCTAGCACATTTAGCACAACCTTCTTCAAGGACTAAGGTGGCATTACCACAAGAAGGGCAAAGATCACGCTGCTTCTGACGGGCCACCAACGAAGGCTGTTGGCCGATTATCTCGACCGAACTGTCACCATTGCCAGCGAGGTGCTTTTTTAATACTTTGGCGATTCCATCAGCTAAAGATCGCACTCGCTCCTTACCAAAACCCACCGAACCGCCGCCCCCAATACCCTCTAACTGATCAATAATTAATTCCGCTACTTTCTTGGGCGACAACCCTGGGGCCGAAATGCGCAAGCAAAGAGAAATTAGTCGCCCCATTGCCTCGGCGTCAGCGGCAACATCAGAGCCGGCTTTACCAACATTTATAAACACCTCCAAGGGCTGATCCGTCTCGCCATTATGATTCACGGTCACAAAGGCTGTGCCCACCGGAGTATTAATCCGATAAGTAGTCCCCTTAACCACCGTCGGCCGGGGCTTAACCACAAAATCGGTTTTCTTTTCCTCAGATTTGACCCCAGCAGTTAAAACCTGCTCCTCCCGACAACCATCGCGAAAAACAGTAATTCCCCGACAACCAAGGCGATAGGCTAAAAGATAGGCCTGAGCGACATCTTCTTTAGTGGCCGAATTGGGCAAATTAATCGTCTTGGAAACCGCGTTATCGACATACTGCTGAAAGGCCGCTTGCATTTTGATATGCCAGCGATAATCAATTTCATGAGCCGTCTTAAAAACGGCTCGCCAATCCCGAGGCACCTGATCTAAATCAGCCAAATGCCCCTGCTCTTTAACCTGCTTTAAGATCGCCGCTCGTGATTTGAGTTCAGCCAAAGCCCGTCGGAAATGGGGATTAACAAAATGAAGGGTGCGCTCACCGGTTTGATGGGTAAAGGCTAAGGCAAAAACCGGCTCAATTCCCGAGGAACAGTTGGCAATAATTGAAATCGAACCAGTAGGCGCAATCGTCGTTACCGTGGCGTTGCGCTTAGGCCGACCCCGGCGATAAATTGACCGAGAGAAGTTGGGAAAGGCCCCTTTCCACTGAGCCAATTTCTCCGATTGATCCCAAGCCACCTGATTAATAAATTTCATCACTTTGCCCGCCAAGCTCACGCCGCGGCGACTATCATAAGGAAGGCGCAACTGAAACAGCAAGTCAGCCCAACCCATCACCCCCAAGCCAATACGCCGATTAGCCAAAACTGCTTGCCTAATTTCCTTTAGGGGGAAGGGGTTGATATCGATGACATTGTCGAGAAAATGAACCGCCTGGCGCACTACTTGCTCTAACTTATCCCAATCAATCTCAACCTTCTTGCCCTTAGATTTCACCATTAAACTCAGATTAATACTCCCCAAATTACAGGCCTCATTAGGATACAATGGTTGTTCGCCACAATTATGGACCACTAAACCGTTAGCCAAAAAGGCGTTGGCACCAGGCACTGATAAATCATAGACAGTTTCCTTCCGACCAACCTCCTCTACCTGAACCACCAAATCTGTAAAGCTGGCCCGATAGCTTTTGATCTGCTTTGCTTGGGCCAACTTTTCCTGATGGCGCTGATCCAAAAACCCAATCTGATCTAAGAACAAATTCATGTTTTTTCGACTGAGATTCAGCTCAAAACAAATACCGTCAGAGAGATAGTGACGCTCTTCTCCCTTCTTAGTGGAGTAAGAGAAACAGGTTCGCGGCGGCCGCCGACGATCATAGATTCGGCTAACAATCCCCCAATTAAGCAAAAGGAGCTGCACTTGCTGAAGCAATCGTTTGGATTTAGAAGTTAGTCGAAGATACTTACTTTTCTTTTCTCGCTGGTAACCCACCGTCCCATCGGCACTGAACAATCCTTGTAAAAACCCTCTGACTGCTTCTTTTGGGGCAGTAAAAATCGATTCGGGAACTGTTTTTTCGGCTGCCTTAACCGGCCGAACCCCCAACTGTTTAAAAAATTCTACTAGAGGCTGACTATGATAAGAAAGATGCCAGACCTTGTTTTCCCGCTTAATCGAGGCAATTGAGCGGCCATACCAATGATTCATGATTGTCTCAATCTTCTCCTTAATCGCCTCATCTTGGGCTCCAAAACTAAAACCCACTCGAGCTTCTTGGGGATGATCGCGAAGCCAACCATCGCCGATTAGCCAGCCCAACACTATTCCCAGCTCTTCTGACCAAGTTTGAGGTAAATTCAACTTCCGAGTGGGATCAATCTCTTCCCAATTCAAAGGCAATCGGGTCTCTGAGCCAAAACCACCAGGCCGAGATTGGAGGACTACCTGATCTTCACCCGGCTTCAACTCGGCTAAGGCAACCCACCCCCGCTGAGTTAAAATCCGATGGTCAGCAGTTGCTTCCAACTCTAGACCATTTTTCGTGGTTAAGCGCCAAATCGGCTTCTGACCTCGATTCCAAAAACCAGTCACAGGATAATAGCTACCTTCAAATAAGACTTTAACTGGCCTTTGGCTCGCTACCAGCTCTTTAATTGAATATAAACCTCGGTCAGTTACCACTAGACTAGAACCGACTAAGCAGGGATTGGTGGCTTCGATTGGACCCATTGAGGGGACCGGATTAGCCGGGCTATTATTAATCCGGTCAAGCCAGACCATACCCGGATCACCATTCCGCCAGGCGGCGGCCACAATTTGATTAAAGATCTTTTCGGCTGATTTTTTCTCAATCTTTTCTCCTCCTCGATAGCGACCGCCCCCGGGTTTGGGCCAACCTGGCTGAGCCCGCAACCAATAATCCTTCTTCTTAATCACTGCCTCCATAAACTCATCAGTGGCTCCCACCGAGATATTAAAGTTGGTAATTCCCCCCTCTAACTTGCAATTAATAAAGGCTTCAATTTCGGGGTGATCGACCCGCAAGATTCCCATATTAGCTCCGCGGCGGCGACCCCCTTGCTTCACTTGCTCGGTGGCGGCATCAAAAATCTTCATAAAGGAAACAGGACCCGAGGCCACTCCGCCACTAGTTTTTACCGCACTCCCGGCTGGTCGCAGACGAGAAAAACTGAACCCTGTTCCCCCTCCTGATTGATGGATAATTGCCGCTCGCTTAATGGCTTCAAAAATGCCCTCAATAGAATCTTCTACTGGCAAAACAAAACAGGCCGAATACTGAAGATTATTTTTTAGCCCGGCATTCATTAAAGTGGGTGAGTTGGGTAAAAAAAGGCGCTCCACCATAAGTTGATAGAATTGGCGCGCTTGGGCCAAAATCTCTTTCTCACTGCGACCATACTGCTCATCAACTTGAGCAATTTCTCGAGCCACCCGCCACAACATCTGCTCTGGTGTCTCCCGAATTCGGCCCAAGCTATCTCGCTTCAAATAGCGCTCGCGCAAAACGCGCTCAGCCTGGGGTGTCCAATTGCCTTTTTTGAGTCGCGGCATCACTCCTCCTCAATAATAACTGGGCAGATTAGAAATAATTGGGGCAGGTCTCCTTTGGGTTAATTAACCTAATTTATCCTCAAGTCCTCCGTGACTGTCAAGTAGCAATTTCTATATCAAATCCCATCTTGAAGCAAGAATCTACCCAAGCCTTGGCAAAACCAAAAAATTCAGGCTAATCACCACTTCGGTCCTAATTCTTGCCTTAAAAACCCATCCCAATCACCACTTTTTCTTTGAACTAAGAATTTAACCAACTCAAAAAGCTTTTCCGATGATAACGCGTTACTCCCCAGCGCTCAATGGCAGTCCGATGAGCTTGAGTGCCATAACCTTTATTCTGCTCCCAATGAAAGCGGCGATAAAAGGGATAGCGCCGGGCCAGACGAATCATTAATTGGTCGCGATAAACTTTCGCCAGAATTGAAGCTGCGGCAATGGAAAGCGAGCGTTGATCACCTTTAACTAAAGCCCGCTGATGCTTGAGACCTACCCCAGGCAAATATTTGACATGAAAAGCATCAATGAGCAAAAACTGGGGTCGATCGGCCCCAGTTTTGGTCGCCCGGGCTAAAGCCTGGCGCATCGCTTTTTGCGTTGCCCAAACAATTCCCCGACGATCAATCTCACCATTAGTCGCCTGACCTAAACCCCAACAAAGAGCTACTTGTTTGATCAACTTGGCTAATTTCTCCCTCTTTTCCTTGCTTAACAACTTTGAATCATTAACTCCTTCTTCTTGAAGTAAGCGCCGACTTGAAGGAGTAAAAGCAACCGCAGCTGCCACCACTGGTCCAGCTAAAGCCCCCCGCCCCACCTCATCTAAGCCTAAAACCAAAAATCCCTGCCGCCAATATTGGCGCTCAAAATAAAAATTGGGCCTCGCCATCTTTTAATCAACTTTGAGCTTTAATCGTTTAAATGTTATCATAGAGAGATGATTAAAGCAGGAAAAAAATTTTGGCGTGAGATTCGTCAGGTAGTCCAGGAGGTGACCTGGCCCAATCGTCAGACTTTAATTCAATTGACAGTTGTGGTAATATTTATCTCGGTAATTACCGGTACCGCCCTAGCGGCGGCTGATTTTGTATTCACTAAATTAATTGGCTGGCTTACATTTCGATGACCAAAACCAAAAAACGGCGATTCCGCTATCTCATCAGCAAACAGCAACCACCGGCTAACAGTCAGTGGTTTATTATCCATACTTATTCAGGCCATGAGTATAAGGTGACCCAAGCTTTGAAGCAGCGGGCCAAAACCATGGGCTTGGCTGATAAAATTTTTGAAGTCATCATTCCTCTTCAAGATAAATACACCATCCGCCAAGGTAAAAAGGTAAAAACCCAGGAAAAAATCTTCCCGGGCTATATT
>JALUUX010000079.1 GCA_027021145.1 Candidatus Shapirobacteria bacterium | reverse complement strand
TATTGTTATTCGCCCCCAAGGAGACAAAACCAAATTAGATCAAGCGGGGGTAGTTTTTGACCTCTTTTTGCCAGCAGAAAGAATTCCAGCTCAATTGGTTTGCCGAACTGATGGTCAGTGGGAGGTTAGAGGAGGTGAAGAACAAGAGGGGAGTTTAAAAGTACAAGAGGGCGATATAGTTTTGGTTTTTAGTGATGGATTTTTGAAGCAAAAAAGATTTAAAGGTAAAGGAAAAGAGGGGATTCTAGAAGATGTAAAAGATATGGTTTCAATAAGTCAAAGTTATGCACAGCTTTATGAGCAAGGGAAGTTTGAGTGGGCTCAGATTTTGGCGAATGCTTTATTCGATAAAGGCGCGCCTGAAGTAGATGATGCTTCTTTGGCTGTGATTGTGGTCAAATGATCTTCGTTTGTTTGGGTAATCCTGGCAAGAAGTACCAAAGGACGCGGCATAATGCCGGAAGATTGTTTGGTCAGTTTATTATTGGTCAATTAACGACTTCGCCAGTTAGAGAAAATAAATTTGGTCAGGTTTATGAGCTTAGTAACGGCTGGAAAGTGGTGTTTTTAAATTGTTATATGAACGAGTCGGGCCAGTGCTTGGCTAAATTCTTAAAAAAATAAAATTATCACCAACCTGCCCACCAGAGCTTGCAGCCTCAGGTGCGGGCAGGCAGGCCACCAATCACTTATTTCTGGTTCACGACGACTTGGATTTAAAATTTGGCCAATTTAAGATTCAGTTTGGTCGAGGAGCGGCGGGACACCATGGTGTTGAGTCAGTAATTGAGGCTTTAGCAACCAAAGATTTTTGGCGTCTCAGGTTGGGAATTGGCCGACCCCCAGCCGGGATCGAGCCAGAAAAATATGTCTTAATGCCTTTTTCCTCAGAAGAACAAGCCCAACTACCCCAAATTTTTTCTGCTGCTTTGAAAAGACTTCAATCAATTAATCAAAAACTTTAATGATTTAATATATTAATATATTAAAGTGGGAGGTAGGTTGGTGGAGATGGAGGATTTAGTGGTAGTGGACTGTTAGGTTAATAACTTCGATTGATTTTTGATCGTTGCGCCAGAAAAATAAGGCTCTGGCTTTCCGGTCAACACGAAAGCTCCAGATGCCCATCTGTTTTGGTTGAAGTAGTTCAGTATTGAGGCTGGGATGAAAGGGATTATTTTTGAATAATTGGAGTGCTTTTTCGAATTTCTTTTCAACTCCAAGTTTTTTAGCCTTTCGCCAGACTTGAGGAGGAATAAGGATGTTAATTGGCATGAAAATTAGTCAAAATAGTCGCTGTTTTTTAGTCCTTCTTCTAAATCAGCCAGAAATTTTCGGGAATAAATTCCCGTCCTTTTGAAAGCAGTTAGAATTTTTTTTCTGTCTCTGGTGGCCGGCGATTGTTGGAAGGGCCAAGTAGTAATTTCCTCAATTACTTTTGGTTGTTGGCTAATCCATCTGATCAAAGCTCGAAAAAGCTCGCTTCGATTGGCAAAACCAAGTCTTTTGACCAGCTGATTAACTAATGCCACCTGGCTGCTAGTGAGGGAGATATTAATTGTCGCGCCCATTCTGAGTGAGTATACAAACTTTAGCAATGTTTGTCAAATTAGACCTTTACTTTAA
>JALUUX010000078.1 GCA_027021145.1 Candidatus Shapirobacteria bacterium | reverse complement strand
CTTTAATATATTAATATATTAAATCATTAAAATCTTAGGCTGTTAGTTTAATTCATATTTGACTTTTTGCAGCAAGAGTAGTGCTATTTTTGCAGGATGAGTAAAAATGGTCAAGTTTTCATTGAGCGAGAAGTTTACCCTCAATTATTAGCCTGGCTAAGGGAGCCAGAGATTTTGGCTCTCACTGGTCCACGCCAGAGTGGAAAAACTACCCTTTTGCGCGCCTTAGCCTCTTATCTGGAAGAGGAGGAGGGAGAAAAGGTGGTTTTTATTGATTTTGAAGATACCAATCAGCTGGAAAATTTTCTGCTAGCTCCGGAAAAATTCATCGAACTCCATATTAGAGAAAGGGAAAAGGTTTACTTCCTTTTTGACGAGTTCCGGTATGTTGAAGATGGGGGCAAAATTTTAAAACTTCTTCATGATCGCTTTTCTCAGGTAAAATTTATCATTACTGGCTCCTCAAGCTTACAAATTCGAGAAATTGCCTCCTTTTTGGTTGGTCGAGCAGTTTTCTTTCACCTTTTTCCTCTCTCCTTTGGAGAATTTCTTTCTTTTAAAGATAGAGCCATTTTTTCGCTCTGGCAAGATTACCATCAGTTGTTTTGGCAATTTTTAAAAGGGGAGAGGGTTGTTCATCTCGATGAAGAAAAGGTTCTTTTTCAGAAACAATTGGAAGCACTTTTCGAGGAGTATCTTATTTTTGGTGGCTATCCGGCCGTGGTTCTTTCTGATCCAGAGAAGAAACGGGCTCGTCTTTATTCTTTGGTTGAAACCTATATTGAAAAAGATATTATTAAATATCTTAAAATAGGCAATTTTCTCGCTTTTAAAACCTTTGTCCGTGTGCTAGCGGCGCAAGTTGGTGATCTAGTCAATTTTTCTTCTTTGGCCACTGACACAAAGCTTAATTTCCGAGAGGTGAAAAAATTTCTTTCAGTTTTAGAACAAACTTTTGTGGCCGAGCTGATTTATCCTTACCACCATAACAGAATCAGTGAGTTGAAAAAGATGCCGAAAGTTTATTTCTATGATCTTGGCTTACGCAACGCTCTTCTTGATGATTTTCGCTCCTTGCTCTCCCGCTCGGAGCGAGGATCGCTAGTGGAGAATTTTGTTTTCCAAAATCTCTCTTATTGTTCTTGGAATATTCCTCGATCTTTTTGGCGTACTAAACAAGGTGCGGAAGTAGATTTTGTTTTGAGGTTAGAAGGTCGGGTAATCCCCATCGAGGTTAAATATCAAAGTTTATCTAAGCCCCAAGTCCCTCGTAGTTTATTGAGTTTTATGCGAAGAAACAAGATAAGAAGAGGAGTGGTTTTGACCCGGGATTATCTGGATCTAGTCGCTGTTGCCAAAGGTAGAATTCTTTTCTTGCCCGTTTATTTTGTTTAGCTCTAATCAGCTTTCTGAACCTCCTATAATCTTTGATCTGTCTTAACACAGAATTATTGCCTATGTTTTTTATCAAAGATATTTCTCATCAAGGACAGACGGCCATCTCAAGAATAGATAGACACCAGGCCAACATCAACACCACTTCACTTTAATATATTAATATATTAAATCATTAAAATCTTGAGCTATGATCTCTTCTTTTAGAAACTCTTCTGGGGTAAGAATTTTGATTTTTGCGGGATATTTTTGCCCAATTGACAAACTAAAAATTTAA
>JALUUX010000077.1 GCA_027021145.1 Candidatus Shapirobacteria bacterium | reverse complement strand
AGCCGCCCAACGAAGTGCCTTCTTAGGATCGAGGGCAAAACCAATAATGTCAGTAACCACCGGCTCACCCTTAGTCAAAGTGCCTGTTTTATCAAAAACAATTAGATTAACCTTTTCGGCCATTTCTAGCGCTTGACTAGTTTTAATCAAAATGCCATTCTGAGCTGCCAAACCTGTGCCCATCATCACTGCTGTTGGCGTCGCCAAACCTAAAGTACAAGGACAAGCAACAATCAACACCGAAATAAAAACAGTTAAGGCAAAAGTGATAGGATAACCGGCCAACCACCAAATTAGCCCTGCTCCCGCAGCCAGCAAAAAGACTGAAGGAACAAAATAAAAAGAGATCCGGTCCACCAAAAGCTGAATTGGAGCCTTGGATTGCTGGGCCTGACGAACAATTTTAATGATTTGGGCCAATACCGTTTCTTGACCAACCCGAGTGGCTCGATAAACCAAATAACCAGTCTGATTAATGGTCGCCCCAATCACTTCATCACCGGGCCCCTTCTCTACCGGCAAACTTTCTCCGGTAATCATGCTTTCATTAACAGAAGATTGACCTTTAACCACTACGCCATCGACTGGAATCTTTTGGCCCGGCTTAACTACGATCAAATCACCTACTTTAATGGCCTCAATCGGCTTTTCCACCTCCCGACCTTCAACCAAAACCAAGGCCGTTTTAGGCTGTAAACCAATCAACTTGCGGATGGCTTCATTAGTTTTGCCCTTGGTCAACGCTTCAAGATATTTTCCCAAAGCAATGAAAACCAAAATAAAAACGGCACTTTCAAAATAGAGGTGATGGTTTTGAGCTAATTCTGGCCGCCACCAAATAGCTACTGCCACCACCAAACTATAAAGATAAGCCGCCAAGGTACCTGTTTCTACCAATGAATCCATATTAGGATTCCGCTGCAATAATTTTTTTAATCCTTGCCAATAAATCTCCCGATTGACCAACATAATGCCCGTCGCTAACCAAAACTGAATTAAGGCATTAAGTCGAGGGGAAAGACTGGGCTGAGGCAAACCTAAAAATGGACCCAAACTTAAATAGAAAACGGGCAACCCCAAAGCAAGCGAGAGCCAAAAGTGGTTTCTTAATCGTCGGATTGAGCGTTGACGAGCAGCCTCGTCGCCCTCTTGATCTGAGAACAGGCGATAACCTAATTGGGCGACGATCTGCTCAATCTGCTTGGCCTTAATCTCCTTGGGCCGAAACTCGACCACCAATTGTTCGGCCAAAAAATTAACTTGAGCCGACTCAATGCCTGGCTGACGCTTAAGGCGAGCCTCAATTGACCGAGCACAAGAGGCGCAATGCATCCCCTCAATTCGCCAGACCAATTTTTTCTTCATCTAAACCAGAAAGAAGTTAATCGCTAATCCTAATCCAATCATTAAGAAACCACTAATCAGTTGTTGTCGGCGCCGATGGCGCCGCTGCCACTCTCCCAACTTTACTAAGGTATAAGGGTTGGCCGCCGCTCCAAGCAAAATCAATAAAGGCATCACAAACATCAAATTATAAATCAATAAGTAAAGAAGGCCCTTAAAATAGGTGGTTCTCGAGGCTAAAAGGGCAGTAATAGCGGTGTAAATTCCCCCGGAGCAGGGCACTGAACATAAACCCACCAAGAAAGCAGCCCCCACTACTGTCGGCAAGGTAGCCTTTTCTAAATAAGCCTTAATTCGCTGATGGGAAATACGGGGCAACTTAATCCCCCAACGCCATTGAGGCAAAAAGTAGCGCCGCC
>JALUUX010000076.1 GCA_027021145.1 Candidatus Shapirobacteria bacterium | reverse complement strand
TATAGGAACGATTAGCAGTAATTGATATGCTTCGAGAAGAATTTTATGATGATCCCCATTTTGACTATCGCCGTTATTGGAATGGTCGTCTCTACGAGCATTTGTCGGAAGTAATTGCCATTAAGAAATTAATTGAGCAAATTCCTACTTCTAGAAGAAATAATTTGCTCGAAGTTGGTGCAGGATTTGGGAGGATAGCAAAAATTTATTCACCATTGTTCAAAGAATGTGTTCTCTTAGAGCCGTCGAACAAATTAATTAATCAAGCCAGAAATTATTTAAGTCACCGAAAAAATCTAAGTTTTTGTCAGGGCAAAGCTGAGAATTTACCTTTTGATGATAGTTGTTTTGATTTAGTTTTAATGATTCGAGTACTCCATCACTTAATCCGACCAGGTAAAGTGTTTCAAGAGGTAAATCGGGTCTTAAAGCCCAAGGGTTTTTTGATTCTTGAAATGGCCAACAAAGCACATATTAAAGCAAGAATGGTTGCTTGGATGAGAAGAAAAGCTTTGGATAAAAAGCCTGTTGACATCAGATCTAAGAGTAATTTGATTAAAAAAACAATTCCTTTTATCAATTATCATCCTGATTGGATAGAAAATCTGCTTGAGGAACATGGATTTCGGATTCGCTCTAAACTTTCGGTCTCTAACTTTCGTCACTCTCTAATTAAAAGAATTTTTCCTCTCAGACTACTTCTCTACCTTGAAGATCGCCTTCAACTTAAACTTGCTCCTTATAATTTCGGACCGAGCGTATTTTTCCTCGCCCAAAAAACTGATACTTGACAATACTATAGGACTATATTATAATCAGTCTAGATCCCGGGGTTGCTTTTTAACTGAAAGCAAACTCTGGGATTTTTTCTTTTTATAGGCATGGTTTTGTTTTTTCTAGAAGAGATTATTCTGTCCCATATAATCAGTCATAATAAACTTCTTCATAACTGCTTGTTCTCTTGGATGAAGAGCCGAGTCGTTGTCGCCAGAAAAGATTCATGTTAGACTTGAGTGAGGCCAGAGTGCTGGAATTGGTAGACAGGCGCCGTTCAGGGCGGCGTGCTCCTGGCGGGCGTGGGGGTTCGACTCCCCCCTCTGGCACCAGGACTTAGAGAGTTAATTTTGTGATGATTAGTAGCATTAATGAAAATTAGGAGGTTGCTATTTTTATCAACTTGCGTTGCTTTCTTATCTCTTTTTTTGTCTTATCAACATCCCGTTTTGGCCCAAATAGCGAGAGAAGATTATTTGATCAAGCGGGACTATTACCTAAAAAAACATCAAGAGTATTTGACTGCACGACAGACTTATCTTAACTACCAAACTTTTCAAACTAAAGAAGAGTTAATTAGAAAGTTGCGTCAGTTTTTGATTGCTCGCGACGAATTTTTGAGAGTATATTTGTTAGTCTTACTAGGAAGAGGAGAATCCTTGCTTTCGGAGAGTGATTTGGTCGAGATAAAAGATTGGATTGATTGGTTAGATCAAGATTTGCGTCAGGTGGGGTCGATTGAATCTTTAGAAGAATTATTAGTTTTTGCTAATCGCCTGAAAAATGTCTATCCTGAAATAGAAGAAAGCGTTTTTGTTTTCCTAACCAAACTGACGATTAGCCAACAAGAGGAGATAGCAGGGAAAATTAAACAATTGATAGTTGAAATCAGTGGAAGGGCAAGCGTCTCGGAGCACCACTCAATTTTTCCCTGGCTTAGCGAAATATCTGATCAGTTGAGATTGATTGAGGAGAAGCAAGAAGTGGCGCTAGAGGCTATAAAAGAAGCGCAGGGAAAAAGAAGGGGAACAGTTAAATCGGCTTGGCGAAAAAGTAAGAAATTCCTGATTCAGGCTAATTTGCAATTAAAGGAGGTAGTTGATTTTCTTGACGAAATTATTACCAATTTAGAAGACTAATAATGAAAAAGAAGCCCCTAATGATTCAAGATATTGATCAGCCAATTTTTGAGCCAAAGATTCGGAGATCAAATAACTCCAAATGGTTAATTGGGGCGGGAGTAATAGCTTTTCTGTTAGCGGCATCAACTTTGTTTTCTTGGTGGCGATTTAATCAGTCTGAGACTCAAGAGAGCCCAAAAGAAGTCGCTACTCCGATGCCAAAATTGTCTCTAACACCCACAATACCGACTTCCCCTTCGGGTAGCCTAAGAATGAGGTGGCGACAAATCAAAAATGAACTTAATCGTCTCGATCCTCAACAGAGCTATCTCCAACCTCCCGACCTAGATTTTGATATAAAGCTTTAGAGTTTAGCATTTTTAAGAAAACTAAGGATTTTTTCCCAGATTCCGGTTTTGCGGCGATAAATAGTGTGGCTGGGAAAAATAGTGGTTAGCTTTTTAATTTCAAAATTAGGCAGCTTTTCCCATCCGAAGATAATGGTGTCTTGGACTGGCTCTTTGATCTCGATGGTAAATTCGATGGTTACTTTTTTATCGGGCTCGATTAACTGATTTTCGTTTAAGCATAAGGGGGAGAGGTTGGTTGTTGGCGAAACATTAGTTTTGGGCTGAAGACAGAATTTCTCTTCTCCCCAAATGGTTTGTCCTTTATTTTTTAGAATTACTTTTCCTCGATAAGAAGTGCCGGTTTGAACTAGGAAGGGAAAAGATATTTTTTCCAAGATAATTTTCTCCTCTCGAGGTGGTTTTTGACTGGGCTTTTCCAGAAGCTTGAGCCAATCGAATTGAGGATACCTCTTTCCTTGATGATTAATCCAGGAGAAATGATCAAACGGTGGTTGAGGATAATTGAGGATAAAGGGGGTAATTGCCACTACCTGGGGATCATTGATCCAAACAGGGAATGCTTGAGCAAATAGTCGGGCTACTTTTTGGGCAGAGTAAAAATTTGGCTTCGAGCCAATTCCTTCTTGGTGGGGCCAGCCAGTTTCAGTGATGAAAACAGGTAGTTTTCTTTTAACTCCTAATTGAGCTAGATAGTTGATTTCCCAGAGATAACCCCTGATGCTCGTTTTGCCCCAATCACGAGGAGAGCCGATGAAGCCGTGATTAGGATAGGAATGAGAGGCTATTCCATCGATCTTCTCGAAGACTTGAGGACGGTAAAGATAACCCTGGCGATAGAAATTTTCCGCCGAGAAGAATTGAGGTGGTTTCTGGGGGGCTGCCAAATCTAGTCCCGCTGAAATGATAAAGAAATTTCGGTTGAGTTGATGAAAATAATCGACCGCAAAATTTAAAATTTCGAAGTAATTTTTGGGGTCGACTCCCCCACCCCATTCATCAGCCCGATTGGGCTCGTTGTAAATAATGACAAATTGATTTTTAATGGGCCAGATGAGGGAGTTAAGAAAATCGGCTATTTTTTGCACCTCTTCCTTTTCCGGTTTTTGCCAGACACGGCCGTTGTTTTTAGTAGCTAAGCGAACGATGGGAATAAGATGAAGGCGCCGGCATTGATCAAAGAAGTCTTGCCACTGCTCTCGGTTCAGCTCATCTTTTCTAATAACTACAGTAATCCAACTCCAGTCACCACCATTACTGTTTAAAAGTTTAGCTGCTAGAGAGAGATCGCGAGGATTAGAGGTAATATGAATCCCAAATTTGTTTTTGACCCAATCAAGCTTATCTTGAGCGATTACGGAGGTTGGTAGTCGGGAGAAGAACCAAGAAGAGGTTAGGATGGCTGATATAATAATAAAGTGGGTGATTTTTTTCATTGCGGCCTAATTTTAGCATGGGAGCAACCAAAAACTTTGCTTGTCAAACCATTCTTGATAAGATAAAACAGTTGGAGCAGGAAGTTCGAGAGACCCCCTATCATAAAGGCACAGAGCATCATGTCGGCCTTCTAAAAGCAAAGATCGCTCGCCTAAAGCGAGAGTTGGAGGGAAGAGAGGGGAAGATGGCTGGTGGTGGAGGGATAGGCTACGCCATCAAGAAGCATGGCGATGCTAGTTGTGCTTTAGTGGGACCGCCATCGGCAGGAAAATCAACCCTTTTAAATGTATTAACTGGTGCTCGGTCAAAAACGGGCCACTATGATTTTACTACTTTGGCGGTGGTTCCAGGAATAATGGAATATAGGGGGGCAAGAATTCAGATTTTTGATTTGCCGGGATTAGTCGAGGGAGCTTCTGAGGGAAGAGGTGATGGTAAGAGGGTTATTTCTGCTATTCGAGGCTCTGATTTGGTTATCTTAATGACTGACGTTGATCGGTTAGATTGGTTTGAAAAGATCAGATATGAATTGTATCGGGCTGGAATTAGATTAAATCAGCGGTTGCCAAGAGTAGAAATAAAAAAGACTAATCGAGGCGGTATCAGAATTATTGATCCATTCAATCATTTTAGAAGGGAGACGGTAGTTGGGATTGCTCAAGAATTTGGTATTAAAAATGCCGAAGTTATTTTTCAAGAGCCAGTCCGATCAATTGATCAATTAATTGATGTTTTTTCTGGTAATAGAATTTATTTGCCCGCAATTGAAGTGATTAGTCAGGTTGATAGGGAGCCCGCTTTCAAGGACAAAAACAGGATTTTGGTTAGCGCTAAGAAAAAAATTGGTCTTAAGCAATTGAAGGAGGCTATTTGGCAAGCCCTGGGATTGATTAGAATTTATTTGAAAAGAAGTCGTTCAGCTGAGCCAGACTTTATCCATCCATTGATTCTGAGAAAAGGAGCTGTTGTGGTTGATGCGATTAAAAAGATTTCCTCTGAGCTATTGAATCAGGTAAACGAAGTCCTTATTTGGGGACCCGGAGCTAAGTTCCCCGCTCAACCGGTTCCTTTTTCTTTTCCCCTTAGAGATGAAACAATTTTATATTTCATCAAAAAGTGATATTAGACTTACCCCCTCAATCTTTAAACAGTAGCAATTTTAAATTTGTTTTTTAGCAAACCAAAAGCCAACTTGGCCTATAGTCTCAATCATTTCTGGAATTATTAATTAGAGTCTCCAATCTTTCTTTTAACACTTCTTTTGGTTGAACGCCGATAATTTGATCGATAATTATTCCACCTTTAAAAATAATAAGAGTGGGAATGCTCATAACCCCGTATTTTTGAGCAGTAATTGGATTTTCGTCAACATTAAGTTTTCCCACGACAACTTTCTCTCCCGTTTCTTCGGCCAGTTCCTCAATGATTGGTCCCATTAGTTGGCAGGGGCCACACCAAGGTGCCCAAAAGTCTACTATAACTGGCTTATTAGTTTTTAGTACTTCTTGATCAAAGTTTTGGTCGGTTAAGATTTTGACTGCCATAACTCCTCCTCTATTGTTTGATTTTAAATAATAATTTGATTTTTTCGAGTAAAAGTTTTTTCTTCTTTGGTGATATTGTTCGACAAATTTCGTCCTCAATTAAAATAAGCATCACTTCCCTTGTGGCCGAGCGAACTGCTTGAAGTTGTTGAAAAATTTCCTCACAACTTCTATTCTGAGCCAACATTCTTTCTACTCCTTCAAGTTGTCCTTTGATTTTTTTTAATCGTTTTTTAAGTTCGCCATCCATACTATACAGTAGTATAGTACTCAGGGGGAAAAATGTCAACCGGCTGCATTCTGGAATTAATTAAATCATAAAAACACCTTTTTCTATTGGAAAATTTTACCAACGCCTTAATAACTTGGGGAGTTAATTTTTCATTATTCCAAAAGGTTAGACTATGATTCTTTTCTCTGATTAGTGAATTAATCATTTTTACCTGTTTGAAATAATAACTAGAACGAATACAATAGCTAATTGCACCTTTATAATGAGAAGTGAGGTTTATCATTTCATCGATCATCTGTTTAGTATAAGAATAAGATGGAGAAAATGATGTAGTCCACCCCACCGACACAACTAGAGAGAGACCTTTCAGTTTTGCAATTTGAGAGAAAAATTCCTTGGTGTTAAATAAAGGAGTCCTTCCGCCGGGACCTTGACATAAGTCTGCATTAATAAATAGAGGATTGGAAAAACTCCCCCAAGATGTAAGTCGAGCTATCACCCCCTCCAGAGCTTGAGGCGACTTTAGATCAATTTTAATGCCCCTTTTAGCCGCTATTAACTTGGTTATCCATTCTGTAAAGGTGAGGTCGCTCTCCCTTTTTGGTGGATGAGCCATTATAAGATTGTGACTAGTATCTAGACTGACATCTCCTTCCACAATGTTGATTTTTGATATCTGGAGGGTGGTGGTTAACCTTGCAGAGCTATTGACTCTATGGGCCCATCGGAGTTGACCTAGTTCTGTGGCATGGAAATAGTCTAATAGGAATTGATAGGACCTGGTCACCTAGTGCCGTGGGCGGGACTCGAACCCGCACGTCCAAAATGGACACGAGATTTTAAGTCTCGCCTGTCTACCAGTTCCAGCACCACGGCTTTAAACCTTTTGCTCTGTCAATAATTTTAATATTTGTTGTTGTTGTTTTTCAATTTTATGTTCTAGATCTAAAATTCTCTCAATAATATCTGTAGCTCTTTTTTGGGCCGCTGCTTCTCTTCGGTCACGCTTAATCTCAGCCTCCTCAGAAGCCATTAGTAGAAAAATACCAATAAAGATGGCTTCCAGGGAGACTGCTAGGGTGAGAATATTAATATCAAAATCTTTTGCTAGCCAGACCGTAAACCAGGCAGCATGTAGAATTACCCCCCACCAACTTCCCGCTAGCCATTTAGTAGTTTTGATAATGGTGTTCGAGATTTTCTGAAAAAACATGTCAAGAAATTTGTTTAACGCACTCCCTTATTCTAGCAAGATCTACCGAAATAGACAAATTGTTTGGATTTATTACTGCGCTGTCCTTGATGAGAAACATGGGTAACACTTCTGTATCAAAACGGATCAAGAATTATAGGTTAAGCAAAAGCAACCATGGGATATTCAAAAAGGATTAACGACCAAACAATTCTTTCAGGAGCGGGAAATTTTTCTCTAAAGTATAATCTCCCATACTGGTGGTTAAAGTTTCTCCAAGAAAGGAGGTCCAGTATGGGAGACATCAGTATTTTAGCACAACAACGGTTAGCCATGATTGAGTTTTACTATCAAGTCAGAGATGCTCAATTAACAGCTAAGCTCTTTAAGGTTAGCCCTAAGACTTTCTACAAATGGAAAAAGAGATATGAAGAAAGTGGCAAGAAGTTATCTTCTCTAGAGAATCAATCAAGAGCACCAAAGACTAAAAGGCAGCCAGAACTAACTCTTTCTCAGAGAGAGAGGATTATTAAGCTGAGGAAAGAATTTCTCTGTTGGGGAAAAATGAAACTCCAGCAGAAGTATCAGGAGCGATATCAGGAATACATTTCCCAACATCATATTCAGCAAGTAATTCAAGATGAGAACCTCTATCCTGATCCTAACAAAGCCAAAAGGATAAGAACCAAAAGGATTAAAAGTAAAGGCAAAAGAAAGATTAGAATCTTTGAGGTTAATCCTCTCTCATTAATCACTAAAGAGAAACCCTTCTTTTTCTGTCTTGATACCGTTGTTTTGTATCTTCCTTGGAATACCAAAAGATATATTCTCACTGCTATTGATTACCAAAAGAAGTTTGCCTATGCTTACTGCTACAAAACTAAATCCTCTTTGTCTGCTTTTGATTTCCTTTTAAGACTCTTAGTTCTAACAGAGGGAAAGATTGCCGCTGTTTTAACAGACAATGGCAGTGAGTGGGACAAATACTTTGAGGCTGCTTGCAGGAAGTTGAAGATTAAGCACATCTATACTAGAGTAAGAACTCCTAAAGATAACTCTATCAATGAGAGATTCAACCGTACTCTTGAACAAGAGTTCCTTGCCTTTTCAGAAACCTTTGAGTATCATCTGACCGAGAACAGCTTAACAAAAGCCAATCAGGAATTAACTGACTGGTTGATCCTTTACAATTTTGAGAGACCACACCAGGCTCTCAACTATCAGACACCTATAGGATATACCAACAAGGTATTAAAAGACCTGGGAGTGTTACCGATGTATCCGTCCAGTACAGTTGATTGATTTGTTCCTTCTTTATTGGTAAAATGGCTTATTGTATCCAAGCGGAAAAATGTTTCAGTTAGCATAACTAAACTACACCAGATATTAAGGCAATTATCGATGTTCCTTGTTATTAGAAAAATCTTTTATTAGAGCAAGTTATTTATCGATTTTAATTTGCACTATGCCTGAACGATCGCACACATACCGGCCAAAACCACAACTAACAGACAGAATCATAGAAGTCAGAACAGGCATGGAACATCCCTATCCTGCCCCACCTTCCACATCAAC
>JALUUX010000075.1 GCA_027021145.1 Candidatus Shapirobacteria bacterium | reverse complement strand
CTACCCCCGGCTCTAAACAAGAAAAGAAAATTTTCCTCAAGATTACTGAGCCGGAAAATGAGGCCGTAGTGGCTCAAGAAGAACTTACTATTAAAGGGGAAACTCTACCCCAAGCAACAGTGATCATCGTTTGGGAAGAAGGAGAAGACATCCTCCTAGCCGATGATCAAGGCCGATTTGAAACAGAAATTACTTTGGTCGGCGGCGAAAATGAAATTGAAATTTCGGCTTATGACGATGAAGGCAATCAAGCCAGCGAAGTTTTAACTATTACCTATTCTACCGCCAAGTTCTAATCCCCTATGAACAAGAAATTGGCTCTCACTGCCCTTTTACTCGGATTCAGCCTAGGGCTTCTTGTCCTCCCAAGTTCTGGAGTTAAGGCAGAAGAAGCAACTTCCACCACAAGCTCGGGTTTAGTGTCAGGCGAAGAAGTCGATGCCATTCGCGAAGCAGTAATGAAAAAAGTGGCTGAAAAACTAAAAGCCATCAAACAACGGCGAAAAAAGCGAGGCTGGATTGGCGTTATTGAAGAAAAAACCGCTATCGGTCTAACTCTAAAAGGACGCCAAAAAGAGCGTTCAGTAGTGCTTTATGAGGAAGTCCAGATTATTGGTCCTAAACGAGAAAAACTCACTTTTGATGATTTAGAAGTGGGCCAGCGCATTATCGCTATGGGCTACCTCCAGCCTGACAACACCTTAGAGGCACGACGCATTGTCGTCTTGCCTGAAAAAGAGGCTAAACCCAAGCTCCAAATTGTTTTTGGGAAGATCATTGACAAGTCTAAAGAAGAAGAAATCTTGGTCATTACCCCTCAGCAAAAACCTGATCAAGAATACGAAGTAATCTTAACCAAGAAAACCATTCTTCGTCAGCGCCAACAAAATCAGTTGAAAAAAATTGATTATGACGACCTTGAGGCCGAACAAAAAGTAATCGCTCTCCTGGCGCCAGTTAAGACCAACCAATCAACTTATCAAGCCAAACTTATCCTTGTCCTCTCCCCCTCTCCCAACCCGACTCCCACTCCCAAAGGAGAAAATGAAGCGAAAAAATCAACCCAGAACCCTTAAGGGCTTTCGCGATTTACTGCCTCGAGAGGCAATAATTAAACAGCAAGTTATTGAGCGGCTCAAAAAAACCTTTGAAGAATTCGGGTTTCAGCCGCTAGAGACGCCAACCCTGGAATATGCTGATGTTCTGCTGGGTAAATATGGTCAAGAAGCCGATAAATTAGTCTACACCTTCAAAGATAAAGGAGGGCGAAAAGTCGGTCTTCGTTATGATTTAACGGTGCCGGTTTGCAAAGTTTTAGCTCTTTATCAAAACCAAATTCCCCTCCCCTTCAAGCGCTACCAAATCCAGAATGTTTTCCGAGCGGAAAAGCCTCAACGAGGTCGATTTCGAGAATTTACTCAATGCGACATTGATACCTTTGGCATCGAGTCACCACTAGCCGACGCCGAAATCATTCAGGTAATCTATGCTGCCTTAAAAAATCTCGGTTTTAAAGAATTTGTGGTCAATATCAACTCTCGCCAGGTTTTATTCCAATTATTGGAGCAGGCAGGAATTAACGAAAAAGGGCGCCAGCTTTCTGTCCTCCAATCGATTGATAAATTGGACAAAAAAAGCCAAGAAGAAGTCGAGGCCGAGCTAGCTGAAAAAGGTTTTTCTTCCCAAGAAATCAAAAGCATCTTCCAGGCTATTAATAAAGCCGAGCCAAACGAAGAACTAAAACAAATCTTCCAGTTTCTAAAAACCAATAAGATTCCAGAGAGATTCTGGCAATTTAATCCCAAAATGGTCCGAGGGTTAGATTATTACACCCGGGCTATTTTCGAGACCTATGTTACTCGGCCAAAAATCGGTTCTATCACTGGCGGCGGCCGCTACGACAAGCTAGTAGCTCAACTAGGTGGACCGGAAATTACGGGAACGGGAAGCACAATTGGCCTAGAAAGAATTGTCGAGGTTATTAAAGACCAGCAACTCTGGCCTGAGTTAAAAACCAATCCCACCAAAGTACTAGTAACTATTTTTTCTCCTGAATTATTAGAAAAATCAATTGAGGCCACCAACCAATTAAGGACAGCAGGAATTAATACCGAGCTCTACCTTGACCCCAATAAAAAACTCGACAAACAACTCAAATATGCCGATCGCAAGGGCATTCCCTATGTTCTCATCATTGGCCCAGATGAAATCCGACAAAAGAAGGCACTTCTTAAAGATTTTAGTAGCGGCCAACAATTTCTCCTCTCTCTCCCAGAAATTCTCACCACCCTCCTCGCCCACAAAACCTAAAAAGATAATGTCAAACTTTAAGGACCAAGACTAAAAAAGCCGACTTTAATATATTAATATATTAATATATTAAATCATTAAAGGGCTCTTAGGGAGAGATTGCTCAAATTTAAAAATTATCTGAATACTAAAAAAGAAGTTCTAGGTGGCCGTCGAGGACCTCTTCAAGCTGGCGAACTTTTTTGCCGCTGCGGTGGTCGGTAACTCGATTCTGGGGAAAATTATAAGTGCGAATTTTTTCTGAGCGGCGGCCGCTACCAGCAGCCTGGCGCACCTGACTAATAAATCCGGTCGCCTGATCTTGTTCTTGTTGCCAAAGCTTACTCGCCAGAATCTGTAAGGCAATCCGCTTATTTTGTTCTTGATAGCG
This sequence comes from Candidatus Shapirobacteria bacterium, assembly GCA_027021145.1. Taxonomy (GTDB): domain Bacteria; phylum Patescibacteriota; class Microgenomatia; order UBA12405; family JAHJSD01; genus JALUUX01. The sequence continues at coordinate 5,672 of JALUUX010000075.1, read as the reverse complement.
CTCCTGCTGACAAGTAACCACAATGCCCGTAGGCTTATGACGCAACCGAACCGCTGTCGCCACTTTATTAACATTCTGACCGCCATGACCCCCAGCGCGGTAAAACTCCCATTCCAAATCTTCGGACCGAATCTCATTTTGATCTAAAAAAACTTCAGGCATGACTACCACTACTGCGGTCGAGGTATGAATTCGGCCTCGCTTCTCTGTCACTGGAATCCGCTGCACCCGATGAGTACCCGTCTCACGCTTTAAAAGAGGGTAAACCTGGTCACCACTAATTCTCAAGGCCAAATCATCTAATTGACTCACCCGCCAGCCTTTTTTGGTGGCAAAACGCCAATACATCCGCAACAAGTCTTGGGCCCAAAGCTTAGCCTCCAGCCCCCCGGGACCAGGATAAATCTCGACAATGGCAGTATTGGGATTAATCCTCATAAAAATGACTAATGACTAAATTAGCAGTCAGGAATTAGAAAATTGGAACCCTCCCTACTTTTTCTTATCTGCTTTTTTCTTTTTCTTATCTGCTTTTTTCTTGAAGACTTTCTTCTTTTTTTGCCTAAGAGCAGCGGCGGCTTTTCGCTTTCTTTCAAAACGCTCAATTCGACCTTCGCTATCAACAAACTTGGCCTGACCAGTGAAAAAAGGGTGACAGGCAGCACAAATTTCTACCTTAATTTTCGGTACCGTAGAGCCGGTCACAAAAGTATGACCACAGGCACAAGTAACCTGACATTCATCATAATACTGAGGATGAATTCCTGTTTTCATTGTTCGCTTATTATACCAAAAAACTAACTTACTTTCTCTCTCCTAATTTAACTTTAACTGTTTTCGTCTTGCCATCGCGCCAATACTTGATTTCAATCTCTTCCCCCACTTTCTTACGATTAATAATTTTGGCCAAACCGGTCTCTTCCTCACCTAGTTTTTGGCCATCAATTTCGATGATAATATCACCCTCTTGCAAACCAGCCTTTTCTGCCGCCGAATCAGGCACCACGCGGCGAACATAAGCCCCCTGAGGAACTTCATTCAGAAGAGCCGCCTTCTTCGAAATCATCTGATATTCTACTCCTAAGAAGGGGCGCTTAAACTCACCCGTTTCCTTAAAAACTTTTAAGCTTTCCTTAACGACATTAATGGGAATAGCAAAACCAATATTTTCGGCGCCACCAGCCACAGCCACATTAACACCAATCACTTGGCCAGCAGAATTTAACAACGGCCCTCCGGAATTACCCGGGTTAATCGCGGCATCGGTTTGGATAACATTATCAAGTCGCTCTACATAACCCTCAAAAATTGAACCGGCAGTGATTCCCCGTCCCAAACCAGAAATAACTCCCGTGGTTACCGTGTGACGAAATTCGCCCAAAGCGGTACCAATGGCAATTACTAATTGCCCCACCTTTAATTGATCCGAATCACCCAACTCCAATGGCTCTAAGTCGGACCTAACCTTCAAAATGGCCAAATCATTAGCCGGATCACGATAAATCGCTTCCACTGGATAAACATGATCATTTTTATCAATAACTTTGTATTTGGCCGAAGCATCGGCCACAACATGCTTATTAGTGACAATCATCCCCTTTTCCACCACAAAACCGGTGCCGATATCCTGCTCGATTTTTCGCTCTTTGGTGCGCCAGCCAAAAAAACCAAAGGGATCTAAGCCCAACAAGGGCACCTTTTCGGTCTTACTAATAGAGACTGTTACCACTGAAGGAGCCGCTTTCTCGGCCACCTCAATAATAACTGACTCTTCTTTCAAAACTTTTTGCTCGACATACTTGGTTCCTGAGGATGTCTCTCTTGCCGTTGGCAACCAGCGATCTAAAACCCTCAACCAACCTAAACGATCAACGACACCACCGACAATTATTGCTCCCAGGAAGAAAATTCCCAGGGCAAAACCAGTTAAGAAAAAGCGAATTTTTTTCATAATAAATCAATTGCTTTTTCTAAAATCAGATCCTTTTCTATTTTAGCACTTTCGCTCGCCTCGACAACCACATCGGGCTCAATTCCTTCCTTATTAATCGACCGACCGCTAGGTAAAAGCCAGCGGGCAATAGTAATGTGCAAACCAGCTCCTTGAGGCAGCTCTTCTGGCGACTGAATCGTTCCCTTACCAAAGCTTTTCTGGCCCACAATTTGCGCCCGCTGATAATCCTGAAGGGCGCCGGCCAGAATTTCGGCTGCTGAGGCCGAGCCTTGGTTAATCAAAACCACTAACGGCACCTCTAATAGATCCCCAGGACGATCAACACTAAATTTGGTTTTCTGTCCTCGATAATCCTCCTCCCAAACTACCACCTTTCCTAAGGGTAAAAATTCACTGGCTACAAAAACCGCCCCTTGAAGATAGCCTCCGGGATTATTGCGCAAATCTAGAATTACACCCCGAAGCTGACCCCGATTCTTGGTGCGAACCACCTCTTGAACCCACTGGCGCCACTCTTGATTCATCCGTTCACTAAATTGAAACAAGTGGACATAGGCAATTTGTCCCCCCTCTTGATCAAGCCATTTTGACTCTAAAGCCGGAATTAAGATTTTTCCTCGGGTAATCGCCACCTCAAACGGTTTCTCTACTCCCTCCCGCACTAGGGTTAACTTAACCACCGTTCCCTCCTGACCCCGAATCAATTTCACTGCCTCAGGCAAAGAGATGCCTTCCGTCTCTCGATCAATCTTTTTCAAATCATCTTTAATGCGAATAATTAAGTCACCGGCCTTGATCCCCGCCCGGTCTGCCGGCGTTCCTTTTAGGGGCGCAATCACAGCTAAGGTTTTGTTTTTATAACCCAGTTGAATGCCTACGCCACCAAATTCGCCACTCAAGTCTTCTTTATTTACTTTATTATCAGCCGGAGGAAGAAAAACCGTGTAGGGATCACCCAAAGAGGAAACCATGCCGGCAATCGCCCCCTCGACCATTTTCTTAGGATCAAGCGCCTCCCGATCAAGGTACTTTTCTTCCAAACGACGCCAGGTCAACCAGAAAAGAGAAAGATCAGCTTCTTTTACTGGTGTTTGGGGTAAACTCCGACGCAACCCCAACTGATAGCCAATAAAACCGACCCCTAAAAGCAGAATCAGTCCTAGGGTAACTCGGCGAATTTTTTTTAAACTCAATCTAATTACCATAATGAGGAATCAATAAATAACCCTGATCAGCATCTAGCAACAACAGTTTTTCGGCCAGCTTAGGTTTTAGTCCTGACCAATCTACCTTATCAGTTAAAACCAAAATGGGCAAAGAGTCAATGGCTTCCTCACCCAAATCGCAATGATAAGTAATCAATCCCTTAATTCCCAAGACTCGAGCCTTAATGGCCATCAGCCGATTAACCCGAGGCAAGAAAACAATCTGGCCGCGATGACTAAAGTTTAGCCGAGTAAAATCGGCTCGCCGACAAATAGCCAGCTTGCCCCAGCAATGACCTCGGCCAATTCCTCGACCCACCATTTTCTCGGCCCGAAAATAAAGTTCAACCCGGCCGCGCTGCACCCGACCCACTTTTCCCCTAACCGGCGCTGGGTAAATCTTACTTCCCCAACGGGCTAATTGAGCGCCCAATGCCACTTTTTGACCTGATTTAACCAAAATCTTGGCTTTCTTAGGCAGGCGAAGAACCCAAAGCGCTTGCGCCATCTTATCGGCTTAATCGAGTAACGAAAGGTAAAAGAGCCAGATGACGAGCGTGTTTAATTGCCTCCGCTAAACGACGCTGATGCTTGGCACAAACTCCGGTTTTGGCCCGAGGCAGAATCCGCGCCCGGGGCGAGAGATAACGAGCTAAAACTTGATAATGACGCCAGTAAGGCACCTCGCCCTGCTGGCAAAAATAACATTGATGCGATCGCTTCTTAGTTTTCTTCCGATCCTTAGCCATAATAATTAGTTCTAATGGTTAAAAAGGCATCTCATCTTTCTTTGTCTCTTCAGGTTGACCTCCCTCATCTCCCGCCGGAGTTGCTTCTGGTTGAGTTTGATCACTTTGACCCTGATCGCTTGCCGCCTGATCATCAGTGGTTGTTGGCTCTGCTTCCTCGGTTGGGGCCGCTTCTTCCGCTGCCACCGGAGTCGCTTCCGCCGAAGGCTCAACTGCCGCCTCAGGCGGCGCCGGCTCAACCGCAGCCGCTGGTTCTGGTTCAACCGCTGCTTCAGACGCCTGAACTTCTGCTGCTGATGCGGCGGTGGCCTGACGACTGTCAAGGATAATCATGTCCTCAATTACAATTTCGGCCACTTGACGCTTAGCACCATCAGCACCGGTCCACTCTCGATATTGAATTCGACCCTCGACAAAAACGCGCACTCCTTTCTTGAGCAACTGGGAGCAAAGCTCAGCTAATCGATTCCAGGCAACAATCCGATGAAACTGAGCATCCTCCTTAGTTTGCCCATCCTGAGTAGTCCAACGGCGGTTAGTGGCTAAACCAAAACTACAAACCGCCACCCCGTTGGGAGTGTAGCGCAACTCCGGATCTCGAGTTAAATTACCGATTAACATCACCTTATTAAGACAGCGATTGGCCATCTCTTACCTCCTTTTACCCTGACGCAGGAATAAATAACGAATGACCCCAGCTTCACGATTAAGGAAGGTATTGACCGGCGCCAAATCCACCGATCCCTCGAAACTTAACCACCAAATCCAAAAGTAGGCCTCTGTTTCTTTATCGATAGGATAAGCTAACTCTTTTTTACCCCAATCTTCTCTTTTCTCTATTTTACCGCCAATTTTTTGGATTACTTTTTCGAGAGAAGAAAAAAGGGTTTCTTGCTCTTTCTTTTTTAATCCTACCCGCGTCAAAAAAATAAACTCATACTTTTTAGTCATTGCTGCTGGTCTCGATTGCTAATTGCGTCTAATTATAACTAGATCCCTGCCCTGGGTCAAGCATAACTCTGGCTTTAAAAATTAGGGGCGAAGTTTGGGATAAAGTTTAGGGCCTTGAGGGGTATCTTGAACCTCAAAACCCGCTGCCTCAATCTTCTGGCGCAACTGATCGGCCTCGGTCCACTTTTTCTTCGCCCGCAAACGCTCTCGCTCCTCCACCCAGGCCTTAACTTGATCCGGAACTTGCTCCTGTTTTTCAACTTGAATCAAGTGAAGGCCTAAAACCCGATCAAAATCCTGCACCAGAAACTTTTTTTCTTCAACTGACAAATCAGCTTCCAAAAGTTGCCATAAAACCGCTAAGGCATTGGCGCTATTAAGATCATCGTTCACCGCCGCTAAAAATTGCTGCCGATAATCCTGGGCTAACTGACTCAAGGAGTCGCTAGACTCTTGCCCATCTGCCTGGGCTTGGAGCTCGCTTACTAGCCGCCGCAGTTTTTCTAAAGCTCGAGCCGCTGCTTCTAAAGAGCTCCAGGTGAAATTAACCGGCTTACGATAATGAGCCATTAAAAAGAGATAGCGGGCAGCCAGCAAATCAAAACCTCGGTCTTGGAGATCTTGAGCGATCCAGAAATTGCCCAATGATTTGCTCATTTTGCGCCCTTCGACTAAAACAAACTCATTGTGAAGCCAAAACCGCGCCTGGTCAGTACCATAGGCCGCCTCGGTTTGAGCCATCTCATTAGGATGATGAACAGTGATATGATCAATGCCACCGGTATGAATGTCGAATAAAGGACCTAAATACTG
>JALUUX010000074.1 GCA_027021145.1 Candidatus Shapirobacteria bacterium | reverse complement strand
AACTAACTATTTATTTGATCAACTTTGTTTTTTTAAACCGAATTTATCGTTTGACCAAATCGCCTCTGGCCATTTCTTTTCTCTGGCTCTTTTATGCCTTACCCTCAATCCTTCTCGCCCCCATTAGTGGTTTTTTTGTTGATCTTTGGGACAAGCGCAAGATTCTCCTGATCACCAATCTCCTTCAGGCCCTGGTAATCACCAGCTACCTCCTCGTAGAAAACCAGTCTTATTATTTTATCTACATCATTGTCTTCGCTTACTCGCTACTCAATCAGCTTTATGTCCCCGCTGAATCAGCGAGTATTCCCTGGCTGGTCAAGAAAAAACTTTATCCTTTAGCTAACTCACTCTTCCTGCTTACCAGTCAATTTTCTCTAGTCTTGGGTTTTGGTTTGGGTAGCTTGCTCACCAAATTTTTTCAGGAGAAACTGACCGTCATCTTGGCCGCCTCAGCTCTTGGGGGAGCAACCATCGCCGTAAGCCTCCTTCCGCCAGAAAAAACCCCTCGTCCTAAATTCAATCAATGGCTTCCCACGGTAACCAAAGAAATAAAAGGAGGGTGGGAGTTCGTAATTAAAAAACGACTCCTTTTGCTTTACGCTCTGGGATTAATGAGCCTCTTTCAAGTCATCACTGTTACCGCCAGTCTTCTTTTACCGGTAATTGCTGAAGAAATCATCCGGATTCCTTTTTTAGACGCCGCCCCAGTGATTATTTTCTCTTTGGGTTTGGGACTTATTTTGGGAAGCCTCTTTTTTAGTCGCCTTAACCATCAACAGCGAAAGAAAGAGTGGATTGTCTGGGGTTTAGGCATTTTGGGAATTACCATCGGCTTGATTTCTGCCGGCCGCTATCTAAATCCAGGCCTAAGCTTGATCTTTACTGCTAGCCTGCTTTTTTTCGGTGGAGGAGCTAGTGTTCTAATCATCATTCCCGCCCAAACTTTTATCCAGGAAGCCACCCCTCAGAAATTAAGAGGGCGGATTTTTGGTCTATTGACCGCCCTAGTAACTTTAGCCGCCATCTTACCCACTCTTTTAGTGGCCACTTTAGTTGAGGTTTTGGGGGTGATAAAATTTATTTGGCTAATTGCTCTCGGCTTGTTATTATTAGCTAGCTATTTGTTCAAAAATGGCGACCAAATCATCTTGGCAACCAGTCATCGGCCTTGAGGTTCATGTTGAGCTCAAAACCAAGAGCAAAATGTTCTGCTCTTGTCCCAACCGCCACTTTGGCGAAGAACCAAACCGCTTCCTTTGTCCCACTTGTCTGGGACTGCCAGGCGCTCTACCCGTACCCAACCGTCAAGCGATTGAAAATACCATCGCTATTGCCCTAGCCTTTAATTGTCAAATTAATCGAAAATTCTGGTTTGATCGAAAAAATTACTTTTATCCTGACCTGCCTAAAGGTTATCAAATCAGCCAACATTTCGCTCCCATCGGAATAAAGGGGCAAGTTCCTATCCTTATTGAGGGGAAAACAAAAATGATCGGTCTTAGCGATATCCACCTAGAAGAAGACACCGGCAAGTTAATCCACCAGGACCAGGTCACTCTAATTGATTTTAATCGCAGTGGCGTCCCCTTAGTAGAAATTGTTAGTCGACCAGAAATCAGTTCGGCCCAAGAGGCTAAAGCTTACCTTAAGCGAATTCAACAAACTATTAGGTGGCTAGGTTTCTCGGATTGCGATATGGAAAAAGGGTCAATGAGACTAGAGGCTAATGTCTCGGTTAAAAGGCAAAAGGCAAAAGGCAAAAGGCAAAAGTTGCCCTCTTATAAAGTAGAAATTAAAAACCTAAATTCTTTCCGATTTGTTGAGCGG
>JALUUX010000073.1 GCA_027021145.1 Candidatus Shapirobacteria bacterium | reverse complement strand
ACAGCCTTTCTCTTCAGGAACCAATGAAGGTAGTAGTTAACCACCTTGAGAAAACAATGAAGGGTAACCAAGACTCCAGAGAGTCCAAAATGTTGTGGACGGATACACAATTTCGCGAGCGCAGCGAGCTATATGGTATATTAAGGTATGAAAATCGTTATCTTCGCCGGTGGTGTTGGTACGAGACTTTGGCCTCTTTCCCGCAAGAAAACACCTAAACAATTCGAAAAAATAATTAATAACCAATCAACTCTTCAACTCTCGGTAAAAAGACTTTTGTCAGAGTTCAATCCTCAAGATATTTATGTTTCTACCAACATCGCTTATGAAACAATTGTTAAAAAACAACTTCCCCAGCTACCAGAAAACAATTTCTTTTTCGAGCCAGAAAAGAAAAACGTCGGTCCCGCTATTGCTCTAGTAGCTGGCTATTTTTATCGATTCCAAGACCCGGAAGAACCGTTTGTCATTCTCTGGAGCGATCATTTAATTAAAAAAGAGAAATTCTTCTGCGAGATTATTCAGAATGGCGTCAATTATATTAATCAAGAAAAAAATAAAATCCTTTTTATTGGCATCGACCCTCGTTTTCCCAGTACCAATTTGGGCTATATTCACTACGGTCAGCAGATTAAAAAGGAATCCAGCTTTGCTCTTCATCAATTTCGTGGTTTCCGCTACAAACCAGATCCAGAAACAGCAGAACAATATTTCCAGTCTGGTGAATATGCTTGGAATTTAGGCTACTTTATCTCTACTCCCAAATTTATTTATCAGGCCTTTAAAAGATACACTCCTGATCTCTATCGTAAAGTTGAAAAAATTCTCAATCATCGCGGCCAAGAAGATTGCGCTCAAGCTCTAAGTCAAATCTACTCTCAAATAGAACCAATTAGTTTTGACAACGCTATCCCAGAAAATATTGATCCTAAAAAGGCTGTTGTTATGGTTGTTGAAGATTTCGGCTGGAGCGATATCGGCACTTGGGAATTAATCCAAGAGGCTTTTCAAGATGAAAACGGCAATTATTTCTGCGGCAAAACCTATACCAAAGATGTTTTCAACAGCCTGATTTACAACAAAGAAAAAAAGAAATTGATTGTCTGTTTTGGTTCTAAAAACTTAGTTGTTGTCAACACCAAAGACGTCTTAATGGTTATCGAAAAATCCGCCCTCCCTCGCCTCAAAGAAATCCTCAACGACCTCGCCACCAGCGATAAATCAAACTTACTTTAACTCCCAATTTCCAGTTTCCAGTTTCTATTCTTTTCTATCCTTTCTCATTTTTTATTCTTTTTATTCTTATCGCTAGCATAACGAGCTAATTTTTAACTTTTAACTTTTCAATACCACTCCCCAACCCGTTAATAATTAATAAGTTAATAACTCAATAAACACCACCACCTTGTGTTAAAATTCTCTCATTGTTAAAATCATCATAAGTAATAATTAGTAATAATTAACAACAGGAAGGGCCAAAACAAGCCTGAATTTTTAAAGATCATCAATGATCATTTCAAGAACTCCATTACGAATAAGCTTTGTTGGCGGAGGAAGCGATTTAGCTTCTTTCTATAAATACCAACCAGGCGCTGTTGTTAGTACTACCATCAATAAGTACATCTATATCACCGTAAACAAAAAATTTGATAACCTGATCAGAGCTAGCTATTCAATCACTGAGTTTGCTAGTCGCCCCGAAGAATTAAAACACGAGTTAATCCGAGAAGCTCTATTATTATTGGATCTAGATGGAGGGATAGAGATCACCTCTATTTCTGATATTCCATCACGGGGAACCGGCCTAGGATCTTCAAGTACATATACTGTTGGACTCCTCAATGCCCTTCACGCTTATAAAGGAGAGTTTGCCTCTGCTCAAAAACTAGCTCAAGAGGCTTGCTATATAGAAATAGACCGCTGTAAAAAACCAATTGGAAAACAAGACCAATACGCTGCTGCTTTTGGAAACCTAAATTATATTCAATTCAATCCCGATGGAAGTGTTTTCGTTAATCCAATTATCTGTCGTAAAGAGACCAAAGAAAAACTCCAAGAAAATCTATTAATGCTTTATACTGGCCTCACTCGTTCTTCGGCTTCTATCCTTGAAGAACAAAATAAAAAGACCAGCTCCAGCCCTCAAAAAAGAAAAATCCTTGCCCAGATGGTACAATTGGCCAATAAGCTTAAGTCTGCTCTAGAAAAAAATAAACTTGATCAATTTGGCGATCTTCTTCACCAAAATTGGGAACTAAAAAAACAGTTGGCTCGTGGAATCACCAATGAAAGAATCAACGAGTGGTACGAAATCGCTAGAAAACATGGAGCTATCGGTGGAAAAATTCTTGGAGCCGGTGGCGGCGGCTTTCTCCTTCTCTATGCGCCAAAAGAGAAGCATTCTTCTATTTGCTCTGCTTTGCCAGAATTGCGTCCCACCCCATTTGCTTTTGAACCAGAGGGGAGTAAAATTATTTATTATGGAGAAAAATGAGAATCGATAAAAATAAATTTGCCAAAGCCTATCTTGAAAAAATCAAATCTCTCTGCGAGCAGATCGATATTAATCAAATCGTCAATGTAATAAAGATTCTAGAAAAAAAACTTAGAACAGGTCGAACTATATTCATTGCTGGCAATGGTGGTAGTGCTGCTACAGCTTCTCACATGGTTTGCGACTTGGGAAAAACGATCTTAGGTAAAGAACCAACAACAAAAAATAGACGTTTTAGAATAATCTCCTTATCTGATAATATTCCCCTATTGACTGCCATTGGTAACGACTGGAAATATGAGACGATTTTCTCAGAACCATTAAAAAATCTGGGACAAAAAGGAGACTTACTTCTAGTTATTACCGGAAGCGGTAATTCTCAAAATATCATTAAGGCGGTTCAAACAGCCCAAAAATTAAAAATGAAAACCACAGCTTTTCTGGGTTTTGATGGCGGTAAAGTAAAAGAAATGGTAGACGCTTATGTCTTAGTTCCCTCAAACGAATATGGCCCAATAGAAGACTTCCATCTCATTTTCAATCATTTAATTACCAATTACTTTTATGAGACAGAAAAAAAGAAAGGCGGTATTCCTCGACCGCGACGGAATCATTAATCAAAAACCCCAGGAACACGATTACGTCAAAAGTTGGAAAGAGTTTAAGTTCATTCCTGGAATAGAAGAACTCATTAAGGCTGCCAAAGAAGAGGGCTATCTAGTCATTGTAATCACTAACCAAAGAGGGATTGCCCGAGGACTAGTGTCTCGGGAAGTGGTTGAGAAAATCCATGAAAAAATGGTTGCCAGTTTAAAGAAAAAGGGGGCAATTATTGATGCCATCTACTATTGTCCCCATGATATTAAAGACCATTGCAATTGTCGCAAACCAAAGCCCGGAATGATCCTTCAGGCAGCCAAAGAGTTTAATATTGATCTCAAAAACTCAATTGTAATTGGCGATAGCGAATCTGATATAATGGCCGGTAAGGCTGTAGGGTGTAAGACGTTCTTAGCTAACCCGGACAGTATCAATTCTTCCCCAACGAGCCCCCTCTATGTAAAAAAAATCTTATCTATGTTTTTTGCCGCAATAGAGAAAGATTCCCGGGGGAAATCACGAACATCAAAAGACGTGTAGGACAAAATTAAAAAAATCTGTTAATTTCATTGGTATTTCAGGTCATGTCGAATTCTTCAAGGTTGCTCTATATTCTCTTATTCATAATTTAATTTTTTATTGATCTCTCTTCCGCCAATTTCGGCGAATCGTCGCTCCACCCTCTCGTCCCAAAAAATACTCCTATCCGTCCTTTTTCCAGACCAAGTTAGTGTTTTAGCGCCAATCAATTGAATCAAAATCTCTCTATAATTTCTCTTTTCTGGAGGTAGATCTAAAAATTTACAAATATCTCTTATTACCTTATACTGTCGCTCTTCACCATTATCGCCATAGATATCCTCAAAAGAGAGCTTTAGAATATCATCTTGGTCTATCCATCCAAGAACTCCCTTTGATTCTTTGATAAAATGACCCGAATATACTTCTATATACTTCAATAGTTTGTCTGGACCATCGGGCAAGTGTCTAAAAGGAGCAGTGCCTTCCTTATCCCGCCCTGTATCAACCATAAAGCGCATATGAGAAATAAGAGAGTCCCTAAAATTGCGGTAAACAAAAATCTTCTTGAAGTCTCTAAGTAGTTCTCTCGTAAGAGAAGAACATTCTAAGTGACTAACAGCAAATTGCCCGGGATGAATCAATTCAAGGGTCTTGCTTAGAGGCATTTCTATATTAAATTCTTTATATCTCTCTCTTCCCTCCTTAATTGAGGCGAATCTATAATCAGAAAAACCGGTTAACCAAAGATGTAATCTCACAAATTCTACGCCAAGCAATTCTAATAACTTGGCGTATAGGTAAGTTCCAGCTTTAGGCATCGAACAGATTATTACTCTATAAGGAGAACGTCCCATTTTATGCCACGCAGCCAGCTTTCCATTTGATAAAATATAAACAGGAAAGTTTTTTCCTTTTAAAAATTTTAAAAGCTTCTCCATTCCTACTACTTAAGAGACTTAGAAAAAATTATACCCTCTTACTTGTTTATCGCGTCTACAACTAAATTATATAGAACCCTCACAATCTCAAATGTTCGGCTATACTTGTTTTAAGAAAAATCTAAGAAAAATGCACTATCTCCTTGAATTAATTCGCTCAATCAAGATCTCCCTAATAATTTTCTTCTTTTGATTCTCCCCGAATTATATCAGTCACATCAATAAACTTATAATTCTGTAAGCCAGAGAAATAACTTCTGTCGTCTAATAATTCATAATTAGCGTTAAAATAATGGTTAAAAATCAATCTAAAAGTATTTACAGGGGTTATCGACTCATACAAGAGGCTTTTGCCATTTCCAGGAAGATAATAAGCATTGAGAATGCTCATTCGTTCTCTAAACAATTGTTCGTTAGGCTGCATCCATCCACTAGACGCTGGTCCGTGGTCCGATTGCAAAATAATAATTGGTGGTGTTTCGGACTGTGATAATATTACATCTATTAAACTCCTAATTTTCTTAGTGATAAAAATCAGCTGACCAAGATATTGTTCTTTCAGACTCCAATCAGCACACACAAGATCACGACATCCCTGTAATTCTTCACTAACCATTTCTCCGTTTGGACCAAACAAATAAGGAGGATGAGGAGGAATTATATGGGCAAAGGTAAACGTCGGTTCTTTAATACGAGGAATTTCTGCTAACTTATCAAGCTCATAAAGCATCCTTTCTCTAATATCAGCACGGGTTAAATATCTCTCTATGAAGGGCCCTAACATGGTAGTACGAATTAACATTGGCAAAAATCCAAATAGCCGCATACCGTCATCAAAGCGCACAATACTATATCCTTTCGATCTTAAGAAACGTCCCACTTCGTGATCTATTATCATCCGATGAGTTATAGTTTGATCATCTGAATCTTCACCAACTATTTCTGTCAAATAATTTATATATTTCATGTTTAGTGAAGATGCTAGTGATAAATGGGTATGAGCATAATTGCTCAAGCTTTTAGTCGCGACATAAAACCCTTTCTCTTTTAAATAATTAATAAATTCACTATTATCATAATTAAAAAACTCCTTAAGTGTGTTTGAACTTGCATAACCATCTAAAATGATGTAATAGATATCTGGCAAAGCTTGCGTCTCTTGTGTTACTTTGTCGTTTTTCCCTTCTTCCTTTTTTTCACCCTCCAAATGAATAAATTCTTTTGCCTTAAGTTGACGGGGTAGGGCAGTGCTTAGAGAAATTATGACCAAAAAAGCGGCAACAACATTTAAAAACTTCGTGAGCTGATTGAGGTTTTTACATGTCTTCGCAAGCAAATATAGTCCGAGGGCAAGAAGCACGCACCAAACAGAAAAAAATATTTTGTCCGTCTCGATAGAAACACCTCTTATGACAACAGGTTTAAAATTTGGAACGAGGGTCAAAACATGACCATAAGAAAAAAAGAATAATAGAAAAACGGAGATCAACAACCCTGCTCTTTCTCTGCTCTTCAAAATAAAGGTCATTACAAAAAATAATAGTAGGACAAAAAGCGCAGTGACTGCTATCGGCATAAAAATCACGTTTAACGGAAGTTTGTCCGCATTACGAGAAAAGAGAAACAAGATAGGAAACACTGCAAAAAGGAATGGATGAATTACTAGGTTCTTCCGCATATCTATCCCGATCGTTTTTTCATTAAATACAAAACCCTTTCTGAATCTTTTATTTTTGTAAGCTTCAGAATAGTAAAATATTTTTGAAACTCGCTCTCAAAAACTTCTTGCTTATAATTACAGAAGATATCCTTTCTAGTCGCAAGGAGTCTTTGAACTTGCGAATCATTCTTGGGCACAAATTCAATTATAAGTGAACTACAAATTTTAGAAAAGAAATCAGCAATCTTAATAAATGGTACATTATTAGAAATAGCTAAATGGTGAACTAAAGCAAGAGCAAGTACCGCGTCTGCAGGACCTCGCCCAAATAGAGACATCCTCTCTTTATTCTCCCATCCAATGCCTGGACTAGGATTAGTCAAGTCAATCAACAGTGGTAATATTTTCTTTTCTCTTTGTTCTTTACACCGAAGATAATTCTGCTCTACCGCTAGTGGATCCGCATCAAATGATATTACTTGGGATCCTATTTTGGAAGCAAGACGACTAAAAACTCCCACGTTCGCACCCAAATCCCAAACCGTCTTTGGCTTAATCTTTTTGAGCCACCCCGAAACGACTTCTTTCTTGTGGGCAAAAGCGATTGAAGAATAGTTGGTTTTAGTATAATAATCACTCCACTCTGTTTCTCTCTCGCGCAGTTTAAAGCCACTCACTGTCATCTCTAGGCTCTTAATGATTCTCCATAAAGATTTATTATCCAATCTTATTTTTTTTGCCCCTGTGTTTTTATTGCTAAAATATTTCTGCACTTTTGCATGAAGATGAATATGAAATAATAAAGAAGGAGCTAGTCTACTCTGCCAGGATAATAGTTTGCTTGCCAAATCCAACGGAATTCCGTCTATAAAGATCCTAAACAATTGATTCAAGCGCAAATCTTTATAACTCATTAAGGCTAATGGGGCAACAAAATGTTGACAAAATTGCCGATAGGCAACCCACGGTTCCCCTTTTTCATATTTCTCAAAGGAAAGAGTATCAATCAAAACTGGCCTTCCCTCGTAAAACTGAATATTATAGGCACTTGCATCTTTAAGAGACATTCCATGCCTCAATGCTATTTTCTGGATTTCCAAAGTAACTAAAGCAGCGTCTTTTAGTTGGCTAAAGCTCCATTCATAAGGATAGGAAATAAAAGGAATTACCGCAGGTTTTATAATCCTGTATGCTTTACTGTCAAGCTGATTATATTTGACATCAACTTCTTTATGGGCAATTAAGAGTTTGCGTCTAACAAGGGTCTCATAAAGGCCAGACTTAATTAAGAAATCATAATGCTCCGCGTATGTTTTATTTACTTGTCGGTAAAGTCTGTTCTTGTATAAAAAAACAAAGCCGCTGGGATCCCGGAAAGAACTCGAAACTATTCTAATGTTGTCGGTCATTGTTCTTTTTGCCTCTTTGAAGTTTTGAAAAGAGACCGGCAAAGAAAGTCTTAATTTTTTTTCTAGAGTTTGTGACTAGATAAGATACTCCCAACAAGCTAGCAACAATTATTTGAGCAATATAGCTCCCTGTCCCTGGATCAAGATAAGCATAAATCGTCTTCGGAAAAATCAAACATATTAGTATCAAGAAAATAATATCCTTCACTACCATCTTTACGATTCTAATTGTTTAAAAAACATATTGTCAACCCCTAACTTTTTGGCAAAGCTCCACAACTGTTAACTGAAGCTTAGGTTTATAAAATCAAAGAGTGTCTATTTTTTCAGTTATCTAAAGATTCAAGAAAGATATCCTCTAGCTTGCTTATTATTCCGTCAATAGTAAACTTTTTAGTTATATAATTATAGCCCGCTTTAGCAACTTGATGTCTTAATATGCTGTCATTGTACAACAATTTAATACTCTCCGCCATTGTTTTGACATCTCTGGGTTCTACCACTATAGCCGTCTTTCCTGGAATAGTGTAATCGGGAATACCTCCGACCCTGGTGGCAATTACTGGAACCCCACAAGCCATTGCCTCCATTGGTGGTGCTTGACAACCTTCGGATAAACTTGGACTAATCCAAAGGTCGCATGAAGAATAAATGTACTTCAGTCTTGCTGGAGGTATCATAAAGTGAAACTCTGTGTCTGGCGGGAAATTGTCTCCCATCGGGTAAGCGCTAATCAGTACTAGTTTGAGTTCAGGTATCTCCTTCTTTGCTATTCTATAAGCAGCAAAACCATATTTTGTTCCCTTCCAAGGAGCCGGGTGATATAGCATTCCAATCCTAAATTCACCTTTGTTCCTTTTAACTTTAACTGGATGAAATAGTTTAGTATCAACACCATTGACTAATAAATAAGAATTTTCATGAAATTTTTCTTTCAATAGTTTTTGTAACCAGGAAGCAATTACAATTTTCCTAAGTGGCAACTTAAAACTCTCATCTACCTCATCCTTTCCTCCCCACACCTCATATTGCTGAATAAAGTAGAATTTTTTTCCTTTAGAACTAGAGGCTCTTGCCACCCATTTAGCTGTATCCCAAGAAGTAGCCACAATAATATCCCCTTGAGGCAAATATCTGTCTAGAAAATTGGGTACTTTAATAATTTTACCTAAAAAATTAAACCAGGGAATGTAGTTTTTACCCGCGAGCTTTTCAAAAAAGAGTTTTCCATACCAGAGAAATTTCAGCATCTCATATTTAACCCCAAAGGCAGGATTAATCCTCCACGGAAAAACAATATTTACCTTATGACCTCTCTCGATTAGCTTGTTACTATATTCGAGGACCAATTTAATACCACCCGTCAGGTAGAGAGATGGTACTAGATAAGTTATTCTGAGACTCTTTCTTTTCATCCTTTTCTGCCCTCTTCAATTCTCTTTTAATAATTCTTAAAAACTGTCTTGTCGTTTTTTCATAAGAAATTCCATTAGCCCACTGAAGGCCTCTCTGGGCAATCTCTCTTCTCAATTTTTTATTATCCAGCAGTTTTAATACCGTTTCAGCTATTCCTCGAGGATGCGGAGGAGCCAAAAGACAATTGAGATTATTAATATAAGTCCCATCATTAGTAGGATAATCTATTTCTACCGCAGCACACCCACAATGCATCGCTTGAAGAGCAATTACACTTGGGTTACTTAGAGAGATACTTAAAGAGACATCAACACGAGAGAATAACTCTGCCAATTTGTCTTCTGGCAAGATTTTACAATCATGATATTCAAATGGAATATTGAACTCAGAAAAATTTCGATCTCCATAAAGAAAAATCTGTACTTCCGGCTTTTTTTCTTTAACTATTCTCAATGCCTCAATACCCAACTCAAAGCCTCTTCTTGGCATCCTCGGTCGGGCAAAGAAAGCAACTGACGGACTAACCCTTTCTACATTTCTAGGAAAATAAATATTTTTGTCGGTAGCAATGTCGATTCCTTCAGCTGGCACTCCATATCTTTTCTTAAGGAGTTTTGGAATCCAATAACCCGTAGCAATGTGATAATATCCGAGCTTGTAGCTATTCTCGGCCATCAAATAAGCCGACCCTGCCGGATAAAAAAGAGGTTCAAAATCCATTGTTAAATAAAACTTTCTCTTAGTATTATTTATTTCTTTAATCATATAGGCAGTCTTCCAATAGGTAGCCACTAGTGCATCGGAATGTTCTATTTTATCCAAACCAAGATAAAAGTTTGCCTTACCCCTCAAATTATTTTCCCGAACAAATAATTCCAATTCCTGTTCGTTTTTAATAAAGTCGTTGCCATCAACTTTCACAAAGTAAATATTAACCTTATGTCCCCAAGAAGTTAATTGCTCAGACAGACGAAAAACTACTGCATGACCTCCAGAAGCTTTAAGCGGTTCTGGCAAAACGAAATTTATTATCAATGAGCCGTTATTTTGGGGCGAAACTTTTTTTTTACTAGTCAAGTCCTTATTATAAGAATTGACAATTTTCCTAATCACCTTTACTACTTCATTTTTTTGATTATCGGGCAAGTAAAACTTCACTTGTTTTCTAGCCTGGTCGCCTATTCGCCTTCTTAAAGAGCTATCTTGGACCAATCTAGAAAGAGCCTGATACCAATCGTTTTCATTAGTAGCCAAGAACCCGTTTTTGCCATGAGTAATAGCGAACTTATAGGAATCCGTTGCTGAAGCTACAGTGGGAATCCCTAAAATGGCTGCGAAGAAGTATTTCAATTCGCTCTTAGCCTCACAATAGGGATTACCAACTTCTAATGGGGCCAAATTGATATCAAAGTCCTCCATCTCTCTTAAAAGGTCATAAAAGGGAACCAACTTTACTTTTCTTATTCGAGAAGAAAAACGGCGGAATTTTTTATCTAAATTCAGTGGCCCAATAATTTTCAGTTCTACTTGGGGAAATTTTTCAAGAATCTTGATAAGTGCCCCACTTGCTTCTTGAAAATCTCTATCATGAGTCGCTGTACCACTCATGTAGCCTATTACCACCCTTTCTTTCTTCTTGATTAGTCGCCCAATAAGTTTATTCCCTATTTGAGCGGTTTTCAGATCAAGATGATTTCTTAAAACAAAGGCCGGCCTATCAAACATTTTCCTGATATAATTTGCTAAAAAGTCAGTCGGGGCGACAAAATAATCGGCCCAATCCATCGCTCGCCAGTATCTAATTACCGATTCTCGATAAAGTGATTTTTTCTCCTCTGGCCAATCGGCAATTACTCTCACAAATGGAATAATTTTTTGATCAAACACCAAATCATCAATATCGTAGATGATTAAACGATTAAATCTCTTAGCCCCCCTCAACAATTTCTCCAGAGATTCATTCCATGCCGCTCGATGAATATAAAAGATATCATAATCAAAAATAGTCTTCACTCCTTCGTTACTGGACAAATATTCATTAAGTTTAGAGTGAGGAATTATTTTGTGACGAATATTAGCTAATTCTAAGACTTCTGCTAAATGAAACACTCTATGAATTTCTGCACCTGTTCCTTCACAGCCGCTTATAATACAAACGCTAAAATTGCTCGAGGGTAATTTAGAACGTCTCTGAACACTAGAAAAAAGACTTTCCTCGTCTCTTCGGCTGGTTACAATCTTGTCAAGTCTTAGTTTTCTAAAAAGAAACCTCTTTCCACTTTTTATCACTCCTTTCCAGCCTCTTTGCCGATAGATCTCGATTGCTTTCAATAAAATCCTTTTACCCCTAAAGAAGAGGTTGTAGTAAGGGTCCTCTGGTTTACCTATAAATAGCTCTTTAATTAGGTAATAAAGCCTCAATAGCTTCCATCCTTTAGAAGACGTAATCCTATCCAATATTACCCGATAATTATTAAGCTCGCCCTCTAAATAATTAACTCGCGACTGAAGCTCTTGAGTTCGCTCAAGTTTCTCCTTGAACGAATTAATTTTTGACACCAGTCTCTTATTTCTCCTTTCCAAAAAGGAAGTCTTTTCTTTGCTAAGGGCGTTCATCTCCGACAAATAAGTGTTTTCTCGCACTAAATTATCTATTTTGACCCGATAATCCTCCAGTTGTTGAATCAGGCTCCTTTTTTCTTCCTTCAGCCTATTCTCTGCCTCCCTCAAAACCTGAACATCATGCTCTAGACGAAGAATATAGTCATCATTGTTAACAAACAATGTGTTTTCTGGTAATGACGGCAACTTATCAAGAGCACAAATAGCAATAAAATAATCGCCATCTTCTAGGCCAGGAATCTTAAATCCGTCTTGGTTATCAATTATCTTCCCAAGAGTTTTTCCTTCATTAATTAGAGAGGCAAAAATATTATTTTCCACTAAAAATTTAACTTGAGGGAAATAATTTTTCAGCAGAGAAGAGAATTCCAAAAAAGAAAATTCGTGTTTATGAAAAATGGACCTCTTGCCTCTCTTTCGTTTTGGAGTCGAAACGATAAAAAAGCCCCGTTTTTTCAATATCCTTTTTGCCTCTTTCACCAGCATTTCGGGGTTATCTAGGTGCTCTATTAATTCGAAAGCTAAAACCAAATCAAACGAATGATTGTCAAAAGGAAGATTCGTAGCGTCAGCAACTAAAAATTTTGCCTTCTTATTTTTATAGTTAGTCCTAGCAAAATCAATTGCCTCTTTAGCAATATCAATACCAATAATTTCGTCAGGATCTGAGTGTTTCAAAAGAAAATCAACTCCATAACCTGTACCACAACCCAGGTCAATTACCCTTTTACCTGAAGAAAAGTGACTAGCAAACAAATACCTCGCAAGGTGTTCTTGGAGCATTTTTCTTTGAAAAGCAGGTTCTACATCGGTAGCTCCAGGAACAATTCTTTCTCCCGTAAATTTAAGTTTCACCGCCATAGTGGCATTATATCAAACCATTAGAACAACTAATCAACTAATTAATCTAAAGCTCTCCAAACCTTAAATTTTTCAGATAATTGGATATCACCCTATCCGTCTTTCCAAAAATAACTACTTGTCCATTCATAAGCAAAAGTGATTTTCTACAAAAAGTTTCCACTGTCTCCAAAGAATGAGAAACAAAAATAATCGTCACTCCCTGAGCCTGAAAGTCGCGCATTTTATCAAGACATTTTTCTTGGAAAGCAGTATCACCGACAGCGAGAATCTCGTCTATTAGGAGTATCTCTGGATCGGTATGGATAGCAATGGAGAAACCTAGTCTCATATACATCCCCGAAGAGTAGTGTTTTACTGGCTGATCAATGAAGTCCCAGAGTTCGGCAAAATCAACGATTTCTTTGAATTTTTTGTCGACTTCTTTTTTAGTTAATCCTAAAATTGCCCCGTTGAGGTAAATATTTTCTCGGCCAGTTAAATCGGGATGAAAGCCGGCACCAAGTTCAATCAGTGGCGAAACTTTGCCATTAACAATTACTTTTCCTTTTGTTGGCTCAGTCACTCCAGCAATCAATTTTAGAATGGTTGACTTCCCCGCTCCATTAGGACCAATGATTCCTAATGTTTCACCTTTCCTAACCTCAAAAGAGACGTCTTTTAGGGCCCAAAACTCCTTTTTAGTTTGTTTTCTTCCTAAAAATGCCGGCAAAAACTCTTTAAGGGTCCGATGGGACTGCAGATGATACAATTTTGAAACCCGATCGAATTTTATTGCCACTCTATTCATTATTTTATTGGTTTATTGATTATTAACGAGTTAACGAGTTAACGGGTTGGCGAGTTATATTCGCTATTGACAAAATCAACAACTCTGATATAATTGTATCAGAATAAACCTTCCCCGAGATTTCGGGGGATTTTTTATCGCTAGTCTATTCATTATTTGTTAAAACCAGAAATTAGCTGGCGCGAAATTAGAAATTCGCCCCGACGTTTCGGGGCTGAAATTAATAATTTCATTTTACCCCCGAGCCATTCTTAGCTTTAAAAGTGGAATTAATAAATCTATTTAATTTTATGCCAAGACTTCTCAGTTCTTCTTTTAGAAAAGATGCTTCCGATGGTTCTATCAACTTCCTTTCCTCTAACAGTCCCAGCCAATGCTTTGCTTCTAACAATGATCCTCGAGCATTATAGTAAAACTTAATCTTATCTAAATAATGATATCGTCCATATCCCTCAGCAATGTTAGCACCAATCGAATCAATCGAGCGAATAAATTGATCGCCAACTATTTTCTTTATCCGCCAACCAAAATCCTTGTAAACACTCCAAGCCTTTTCACTGATTTCCCTAGATAACCGGTAAACATCCAAGTCTTCTAGTTTGATGTAGTTCATTACCCAAAACTAAATTTCGTTCCGACAAAAGTCGGAACTAATTTCTAATTTCGCCCCGACGTATCGTCGGGGTTAGTTTCTAACTTCAGACCACATCCGCAAATCTTCCTTCTAACTTTTTAAATATTCCCCAACCAATTATTAAGACTATTAACGAGACCAATAGAGCCACGGTTAAATGGGGTAAATTGGGTAATTGGCCGCCTAAAATAGTTTGGCGATAGGCATTAATTAAAACTGACATCGGATTTAAGGAGAAAAGAAAGCGCAGTTTTTCTGGCACTATTTCCGTTGGATAAATTACTGGGGTCAGATAGAACCAAAGAGTCAAAATCAAGTTCATTAAATATTGAACATCGCGATAAAAAAGATTAAAAGCAGAAATAAAAAGGGCGATACCAAAAGTAAAGATAAACTGGATCGCAAAGATTGTTGGTACCATTAATAGGTCAAGCCAAATATTGGTTGGCTGATTAAAGATAATCATAAAGAAAACAAAAATTAATGAGGCTAAAAAGAGATCAACTACTTTGGCTAATAGCGTAGCCAAAATAATTATTTCTCGAGGAAAATAGACTTTCTTAATTAGGGAGCCCATTCCAACCAAATTTCCCATTGAAGAACTAAGAGCATTAGTAAAAAAGGCCCAAGGTAATAGGCCAACATAAAGAAAAAGAAAGTATGGTACTCCAGGAATTGAAATCCGCATAATTTTGGAAAAAACAATTGTCATCACCAACATCTGGAAAAGCGGATTAAGAACAACCCAGAAGTACCCCAAAATCGACTGTTTATATCTCGAGGCAATCTCTCGTCTTACCAAATTAATAAGCAAATCGTGATAATTTTTATTCATCCCTTTAGTTTACCATTCTCCTACTCCTTGCCAAGATCCCCTTTTTGTGATATTATAGGCCTTGCCGTCTTATTAAACCTTAAGGAGGCAAAATGTTGGCAGAGCAATATCAAATCCTTTTTCTATTTTATACTCTATTTTTCCTAACAGTAACCACCACCAATCTGGTTGCTCTCACTTTGGAGGGACTATTAACTCTTGCCAACAAGGGATTAAATTATTATTCTAGATTAAGACCAGCTTTGAGCGATAAACTAAGGAGAGTAAGCTGCCGCTGGCCTTGGCCCAAGGTTAAAATTATTTTTGCTTATCTATGGCAAGAAGATTAACTAAAGTTTTAAAGAGCGTCCTCTTTTCTCTTAGCCGAAAACTTATTTACTTCTTAGTCTTCTGCGCCACTCTCTATATGTATCTTAACACCTTCGAGCTTACCACACTTCAGGACATTGATTTTGTTTCCGCCATCAGAAGATTTGATTATTCCTATCTCCTTCCCCGAAAAGATATCGATCTTTCCGAGAAAGAGCCTAATCTTACCGGCGCTCTCATAGGAAACTATGGTCAGCTAATTTATCTAAGAATTCCTGCTATTAATCGCCGAATCTCACTAATACCGGCACTTAAAAAGAACGGTCAATTTCTTATTTTCACCAATCATGCCCATTATTTGTCTAAGTACCGCCCTCAAAGCAAAGAGCTCGAAGCACTTTTTGTTTATACCGACCGGTCCTGGAGAACCCTCAACCACCTTGAGAAACTCCATAAAGGCGACAACCTTCTAATTGATACTAAGCGTAATTGGACCTACCTCTTTAAAGTGGGCGAAATCAAAATTGTCCCCCTGAGAGAATCATATATTTATCCTCGGGTTAAATATCCTCAGCTAATCATCATCGTCCAAGATCGAATCAGACAGGAAGCTATCGTCATTAGGGGAGAATACCGCTCTATAATTAACAAAAGTATCTAATCGATATGATTATCATCAACTGGTTTGAACTATTACGAACTCTAACGATTTACTTCGCCGGCTTAATGTTGGTTAAGTATTTCCTTTTTCTCCTTATTGCCCCCTTTTATCCTCTTAAAGAAAAATGGCGCCGAATTAGAATCGCTCGAAAAAAGAAGAAGGGCGAACTGCCTGCCAATTACCAACCCCTAGTCTCGGTAGTAATTCCTGCTTGGAATGAAGAAGTAGGTATTGTTAAATCAGTCAAAAGTTTGCTTGAAAATGACTATCCTAATTTAGAAATCATTGTTGTCAACGATGGATCAACCGACCGCACCGAAGAAAAATTGCTCGAGTATCTTCATCAATTACCTCATGAAAAAGCTAAAAAAGTAAGATATTTTTATAAAGAAAATGGGGGTAAGGGTACCGCTCTAAATTTAGGAATTAAAAAATCAAAGGGTGAAATTATTGTCACTATGGACGCCGACTCGGCTTTTGCTCCCCAAACCATCAGTAATTTAGTCAAGTACTTCGAAGATCCTAGCATTGATGCTGTTGTAGGCAATGTAAAGATCACCAGCAATCGAACTCTAGTCGGTTTTCTCCAGCAGCTTGAATACCTCTTTGGTTTCTATTATAAGCGGGCTCATGCGGTTCTGGGGGCAGAATATATCTTCGGGGGCGCTTGCGCTGCCTTTAGAAAGAAGAACACCTTTGCTCGTTATGGCCTCTTTGACACCGAAAATAAAACTGAAGATATCGAGATGACCATGCGACTTCGATATTACGGAATCAAATGCACTTACGCTGAAGACGCCATTTGCTACACTGAAGGAGCTGCTAGTCTAACTGGGTTAATTAACCAACGGTTGCGTTGGAAAAAGGGACGCTTTGATACCTTCATCAAATATCGACAAATGTTTTTCTCGACTAAAAAAGAACATAATAAATTTCTTACTTTTATGGTCCTTCCTCTCTCTTTACTTTCCGAGCTCCAATTATTTTTCGAACCAATTGGCGCCACTCTCTTGGTAGTTTATAGTTTTGTTTCCAATGACTATCTTTCCCTTACCTTAAGCAATCTCTTTGTCTTTATCATCTACTTTGTTAACTCTATCTTCGGAGACAAAAAACTTAGATTAAAATTATTAATCATGTTCTTTTATTCATGGGCATTATTCTATCTTCTCGTTTGGGTAGAATATCTTGCTCTTATCAAAAGTTTAAAAATGATCGTCCGAGGAGAAGATGTTAAATGGCAAAACTGGCAAAGATTGGGCGTTAGCGATTCTAGCATCTAAAACAACATGACCAAAAAAAATATCGCTCTAATCACCCTTTTTATCATTTTTATCGTTTTAACTACGATTAATATTACTTTCCAGGCTTTAGTGGGCCAACCTATTATCAGACAACCAGCTAAACCAAAGCCAAAAACCGTTCTCGACTCGGCCCAGAAAATTCTTCGTCTTTCCCATTGTCGCTCCGAGCCAATGATTAAAGACCTGAAACAAAGCAACGATCCCCATTTAATTCAACTGGATAAATACCAACAGGTCTGTCGCTCATTAGTAAGCAACCAATTAATGATTTTCACTGATATGCCTAAAGATGACATAATTGCCAAAAATTCGGCTCAAAAAATGGCTCAAAGGCTCAAATTATTCGCCCAATTCCAAATTAGGCCCCTAGTTATAGTTGAACCGGTCACCGCCTGGGGCTTGATTGACTTTCGCGAATTCCGAAGCGGATTTTATGATCACTTTATTAATACTTATTTCAAAACTCTTAAGCAGAGCGGCATCAAAGATAAAGAAATGGGAACTTGGGTTCCTTTTCCAGAAGCCAACCTCCCCCTCTGGAATCATATCAATGCTACTCCAGCTGATTATGCTGCTATCGTTAATAAATACCTCCGATTAATGAAAAAATATTTTCCCCAAGCCAGAGGAAGTGTTTTGCTCAACTCTGCCACTTATGAGAACGATGACTTTTCTTGGACCAGCGGTGAATATGTTAGTCTTCGCCCCTATTTAATTAATATTGACCATCAACTAGTAGACAGCTTCGGCGTCCAAGGCTTCCCTTGGGCGCCGCCAAAAACAGCTCAAGATCAAAGTCGAGTCTTTAATCCGCAAGAATTTTTGAGCGAACCAATTATCACCGAGGCAGCAGAAATCCTAGGAGTAAAGAAAATCTGGTTCAATACAGGCACTTTTGGGGCCAAATATACTGTCGATCCGGAAAATAAAATTGAAATCGATCCGGCTGTTAGATTAGATATCCTCAACGGCATCCTTTCTCAAGCGGTCAGGTTAAAAAAGAAAGGTTATCAAGTAACAATTAATTTATTTGCCCAAGACAAAAGCAACACCAAAGAGGCAACCGATTGGTCTTATTTGAGCGAGAGTCTCTCCGGTTCTAAGAAAACAGAGCTTATTTTTAAGGAATTCATTGCCAAAGCAATCCAGGAGAAAATTGGAATCTCTCTTTTCGACCGTCAAGATTAAAAGGTAACGAAGATTTAATCTAAAGATAGCCAAGGTTTTTCAATCGCTGCGCTAATATTCCTCTTTCTTTATCACTCAACTTCAACCTCTTTGACCTAGCAGTTCTTGACAATTTGATTGACTTTCTTTTCCTGTATCCCATGATTAGATCAAAGATTTGGGGCAAATCCCAGATAAAGATCTCTTTGTTTTGCCAGGGCCTAAGAAGCCTTCTTGCCCCCACACCTTTGATTAAAAATATTCCTCGCCGATCCGAATCGTGCCAGCCCAGCAATCTATCTCTAATCGGATTGCTGGCAGAAATGAAAACTTTCCGCTCAATCGAACAAGGGCCAATGACAAAATAGGGCCGGGTTAACCAAATAATATCCCAAAGCCACTTTTTTCTTCCTCGAGGATAGATTTCCTCCCTAGGGGCCACCAATTGGAAAACCCTACGATTGCCAAATTTGAGTTGTCGCAGAGCTTCGATTAATTCATGCCGATATTGCTGGTAGCGTCGACCTAATAACTTTCTATTGAGCCAAATTCCAAAAATACCCACTCTCAAAAGAGGTGATTCGCCCCAACAATTAAAGCGACTATTCGATTTATCCCGTTCCCAAATGGCTAATTTTCGAAAAACTCTAGCCAGCGAAGCTTTTAGCGAGGTTTTTAACAACCCCTGTTTTCGCAGCCAGGGATAAAGATTGACCTGAATCTTGGGCGAGGGATGAAAGCCATGGTCAGACATTAAGAGAAAGTAAAAATTTCTCTTGCCATATTTCTTGCCTAGAAATTCATAAAAATCACCTAATAGTCGGTCAAGGCGACGGTATAGTTCTAGAGTTTGACGCCCCCGCCAAAATAAGTGCTGAACAATATCGGTTTCTCGACAGTAAAAAAAGAAAAAATCAAAATCCATTTCTTCTATTAATTGTCTTGCTCCCCGAAATCGTTGATCCAGCTGAGCTTTAACCAATTCAAAAATCTCTCGATTGGTTTTTTTCTCCATATACTGATCCAAGAGGCCGATCTTGTCTCGACCTAAACCCAACCTTTCCAGGCGATCAATCATTTTGGAGGGATAAGCAAATTGGGCTCCTTCAGGCGTTAAAAACGAAGAAATTAAAACCCCATTCACTTTCTCTACGGGATAACCCAAAGGAAGGTTGATTAAACCTATTTTCTTTCCCTCTCGCTCCCATTTTTTCCAAAATTTATTCTTCCCCAGCCAACCACCATTAACCATTTCTTCCTCTCTATTACCAAAAACATCTCTGGTAACCAGAAAGTCATAAATACCATGTTCTGCTGGTGTTAGACCACTAATAAAAGAGGCCCAAGCAGGAGCAGTTCGAGGAGGGATCGTGCTAATTAGATCGCGCTTAATTCCCTGATTAACTAATTTAGCCAAAAAGGGCAAATGACCTTTCTCAATCCAGCGGTCGAGCAATTTCCAAGTCGCTCCATCAAGAGCAAAAACGAAAATCTTTTTCGATTTAGTCATTTATTCATTTAAACATTTAACATTGATTATCTAAAATGATAAATGGCAAATGCTAAATGATCAAATGGTCAAATCAGTTTAGGCAATCCAATAGCCACGGACAAACAAGGAGCTGCAAAGTAAAAGGAATAGGGCGCTAAGGAAATAAACTGCCTTGGGTAGTTTTAATTTTGCCAAAACCAAAAAACAAGGAAAACAAACCAAAACATAACGGGGCATGGAAGAAAAAGTGCCGGTTAAAGTGTCAAGAGATAGGCTAAAGTGGCAAAAATCAGCCATCCAGGCCGCCAATTAGGCTTTCTCTCTTCTCGATGGATTAGAGTTAGCCAAGCCCAAGCCAGAATTATCAAAAACAACAGAGCAACCAAGAATTCAAGCCAAACATTAAAGTAAACATAACTCTGAGGATTAACTCTGAAAATCATTTTCAAATAGCGCCAGAAAACCTGGTAAAGCAAAATCAGGCGGTCAACACTCCTCTGGGCCCCAAACTCAGGCTGAACTCGAGCAAAATAAAACCAGTCACCAGTAGTTCTCTTGAGATAAATCATATAACTTAAAAGACCCCAACCAGAAAGAGAAAGAGCAGCTAGGTTTTTGAAATGATGCCAACGAGATCGAATGAGATAACCAAGATATCGAAGGCTTAGGCGATAAGCTAAAGCTTTTTTAGCTGCCGAGAGTCGCTCCCTCATTTTACGTCGACTCTCTGCCTGATAATATTCATAAATCAGGGCAGGCCAGAGAAAGATACCTACCAACCGAGTATAAGAAGCTAAGCCCGCCGTCAAACCGGCCAAAAACCATCGTCGCTTTCCTGACCACCAAAAGGTTAAAACGACCAGAAAAAGAAATAGGGATTCAGTATAAACCGAAATAAAGTAAAAACTAGTGGGAAAAAGAACTAAAAAAAGTAGGGCTCGCTTAATAATCCTTTCCTCTTCGCCCTCCCTTTTTAAAAGTTGAGCCAACAACCAAAGGGCAAGCAAAAAGAAAATCGAAGCCAAAACCATCCCTGAGAAAATAAAATTTCCAAATAACGGTTGAAAGAGCTTAATTAATTTAGGATAAAAAGGGAAAAAGGCCTGCTGAAGATATTGATAGCCATCACGAGCAATCTTGGCATAATAAAAACCATCAAAATTGGCTCGGCTCCAAATTAAAGGTTGATCAACTGACTCACCTAAACCCCTGCCCAAGAAAGTCTCTTTAAGAGGAAAAAACCTTTCCCCCAAAAACCAAGAGAAAACTACCACCAACTGAAGAAGACAAAAGAGCTTCAAAATATATTTAAGCATTGCCGATCTCAATTATATCTGATCAGCGAAGAAAAGGAAATATTTTCTTTAAAAGCCGCTTAAACCAACTCTCTTTGGGTTTAACTGCCGCAACCGATGGTTCTGGTTCTGGCGAGGGACTGGAGCGAATTACTGGTTGGTCCTCACTACTTTTGGATAATTCTTCTCTCACCTCTCTCTTGGGCAAAAGATCTTCTTTCAAGCCAATTTCTTCTGATCGAGCGGTGGCAGTAACCGTTTCCTCTAAGTATTGCGGCGCTCCCTGATAGCCAAAACCACCAATCAAGGCATAAAGGCCATGAACTTGACTCACTACCGCCGCTACCTCGTGGCGATCAGTAATCAGCAAAGAATTAAGCGGGCGCCAACGCTTTTTAGCTGGATCATAATAATTCAGTCGCAGTGATTCTTCCGGAATATTACCCAGAGCAGTCGGATCATAACGGATAATTAAAGTTACCGGCTTCCGAAAATGGCTAAATTTCGCCCCATTCCACCAAGCCTTCATCGTCACTTGATAAGGACCCGAGGCAATCCACAGTGGTGGTTTAGGCTTCTCAAATCCCTCCCTTAATTGAGTCATTTCAAAATCGGCATCCCATTCTAAGGCTCCCGCTGGAATCATCCAAACCACTTTATTAGTTGCTCCTTCGACAATGGAGCCAGTTTCTTTGGGTGCCATCGGCTTAGAAACCCCACCTGAAGCATTAGTTCCCGAAGTAGCTCCACTACTAGTAGAACTAGTGGTTCCCCTGGTGTAATTAGCTGTCAGGGCAAAATTGGTAAAGTGGTTAATGGTAATCGTTACCGTTTTCGCCGTGGTATCAACGGTAACATTATCGACCTTCTTCCAGGTCCCCGAAGTATCATCCCAATAAGAAGGAATCAGATCGTCAGCAGTAATTCCCAGCTTGTTCAATTGAGCATCAGTGTAAGGAAAAGTAATAGTAATATTGCTATTGAATTGGGTAATAGTCTGACCGCTGCTATTAATAGCGGTAAACTCATAGCCATACCAAACTGGCCGATCGCCCTTCTTAGCAGGCAGGGAAACCTTTGGTTCAATGCTCAAAGTAACATTACCTGAGGTGGCCAGAGCATTGGCTGGAATATTAATCTCTGTGCCATCAGAAAGAGTAATAATCTTGGGCTTGGTAGCGTCAAAAGTGACGCTATAGGGTTCAGGCAAATTATAATCTAGACTGGCGAGGGCCAAATTGGCAGTACCAGAATTGGCACTAGTCAAATCCACCCTTGTTTCACTAGCTTCATAAGCACTGGTACCCGATTCATAGCGCGCTCCTACATGCCAGATAGTGCCAGTTGAGGCCGAGAGGCTATAATTACCGCTGGCATTAGCTTGAGTCTGGGTAAAACCACCATCTTCGGACCAGGCGTAAACAAAGGCGGGCTTGCCTGCGCCACTCAAAGTTACTTGACCCGTGATCGTAGCATTTGATTCTCGCAAAGTAAAATTGACTGTTTTACTTTCTCCATCAGCTACGGTTACCGTCTGCTCGGCCGGCGAAAGGTAGCCTGATCCTGGGGCAACATTAGCTCGCAGTTTATAACTGCCAGCGGCAATTCGAATAGTATAATAACCGTCGTTATTAGTCGGCGCCCCATTCATAAACTCCCCTCCCTCAGTTTCTCGATTATCGGCGGAGACAAAAACCCCCACGGCCGCTGAGCCATCAGGCTTCGTCACTCGACCGGTAATCGTGCTATTGGCGGCATGAAGAGTAATATTTCTAACCACTGTTTCTCCTGAATTGACAGTAAACCGTAACGATGGATCAGGAGGAGCCGACATATAACCCGTACTTGGATCAACGAAATAACCCAGACTCCACTCTCCAGCCGCTACCTGAATAGTATAAGAACTGCCATTCACTGTCCCCTCTTGAAAAGTTTTATGGCCACCCGTTTCTGAGACGGCAAAAACAAAAAAGTCAGAAGGAGAAACAGCATTACCATCCTGGTCTAAAATTGAGCCAGTAATGGTGGCGTTATTCTGAACCAAGCTGATCGTTACCGCTCCAGTTTGGCCGTCGGCTACGGTTACTGACTGAGACTGGCCGACAGTATAGTTTGATCCAGGTGCCAAAACAGCGCTAATATTATAACTTCCTGCCGGAACCTTAAAGGAAAAAGTGCCGCGCTCAATTGGCCCTCCCATTCCCCCCGGACCAAACATTTCCCCTCCTGGCGTTTCCGCAAAAGCATAACCATAGACCGAAACCAAGTTGCCATTACTGTCAACCAAGCTGCCTCGGATGGTGGCCGTAGCTGACTCAACACTAATTGTTACCGTAGCCGTTTCTCCCGAAGCAACCCGAACTTCTTGAGGTGGATCAGTCAGGGCATAGTTGGCACTAGGATCAAACATCGGCATCACCATCCAAGTACCTGAGGTAACCGAAAGACTAAAATTACCATCAGCATCGGTAGTAGTCATCGCGAATCCCCCACCATCACGCACAAAAGCATTGATCGTTACATTAGCCACACCCGTATTAGTGCCTGCTACTTTTACTGTTCCCTGAATGGTGGCATCCTTAGTTACTAGCGTAATATCACCCAAATCGACGGTTTCACCCTCTTTCACCTCGACTGTTCTCCCTCCAGGCGAACCGTAAGTGCTATCGGGCGGAGTCCAGACTTCAAACTGATATCTTCCCGCTGGCACATTAATCTGAAAGACGCCATTATTGCCCACCGGCCCGCCACCTCCCTTACCTTCCATACTAAAAACCCCTACTCCATAGCCCTCACTAGGCGAAACAGGCGTGCCATCAGGCTTTAAAAGTCGGCCAGTAACGCTAGCCGTTGCCTTATCAACACTAAAATTGACTGTAGCTGATTCCGATTCGGTATTTTCTTGAAAACTAACTCGCTCCGGCGGAGCCCCGTAAGCCCAATTAGAGTCTGACTGCGCCTCAGGCATTACTTCCCAAGTACCACCACCAACATAAAGGGTAAAACTGCCATCACTCCCACTAGTGGTTTGGGTAAACTGACCCGTGTCCGGCTGAAAAGCATTAATCCGCGCCCCACTAACTCCACCACTACCATCAGAATAGGTTATCGTCCCCGAAATAGTCTTACTAGCTTGGACTAGCTTAATCGGATTGCTAACATAAGTATCCTGATTAGTGGGTAAAGTAAGTACTGTGGGTTCGGGCGGGAAGTAGTGATTGGGATTAGAACTATCAGGACCAATATTAATAAATAGATAAACTTTTTGATTACTCCCCGAAGGACAGTTAGTCAGACCAGTAAAGCCGTCACTATAAAAAGAGACAAAGCCTAAATAGTCGGTCTTAAGAAAAGTGTTAAAAGAGTGATCAGCCGAATCAACAAAAACATCTAGACCTGGCATCGCGGTTGTTCCATCAGGAGCAGTAATTTTTACTTTGAAACAATAATCCCCAATATCAACCCGAACCGTTCGCTCGGGATTATTGTAGGGTTCAACCGAAAAATTATTTCCATTAGCATCAGCAAAACTAAGATCGAAGGCATAACTTCCCGCCTTCGAAGGATTGGTGACTCCTCCAATAACTAATCGAATGGGACGATTAGCGGGAATATTGGTAGTAATATCGCTAAAATGATAAACCAAAAATGAGTCAGATATTTGGGCCGAAAAACTATTATTGTCATAGCTGATAGTTTGCCAGGCGCCATTGCTATCCTGATATTGAAAACTAGAAATCGAACCAGTGGCTGAGGCCATATTGGAGGTGACATCAGCTCCTTGTTGGGTCACAATTCGCTTCAAAATCAAATTAGCTGAACTACCTGTCCCCCCAACAAAATCTTGAGAAAACTTGAACTCAAGAGTGTAGGTTACTCCTGTAGCCCCAAGACTGGAACTATCTACAGTGAACGAAGTAATGGTTGCCTCATAATTGGCTGCTCTAATCAGAAGTCTAGTTCTAAAAACAAAGAAAGCTAACCCTAGAGAGCTAAAAATTGATGCCAAAAGAAAAATTCTTCTCCCTTTCATTTATCTCAGTTCTATTTAAACACCGAAAAACCATCCCGTCAAGCCCCATCCGACAGCGACATCATTTTTGTATCCAAATTTAGTGTCGCAGTCGGCCAAGAAAAGTAGAGATTACCCCTTCTCTTAATTTATTGATCTCACTTGAAACTTTGACCTTATCAGGCAACCAAGGATCAATACTCATTGCCTCAATTAACTTTTTAAACTGATCATGGATATTTTTAATTCTCTCGACTTCTAAATACGCTGATTTCGTTAGGTCAAGAGGCCAACAACTAGCTGCCGGACAATCAAAATCTATCATTTTTACTAAAAGTATTTTTTCTCCCCAATCCCCTGTCAGATCTAAATTCCTCATTCTAAACCACAATCTTAACTCTTTACTCCAATCATAAGGAGAAATAAAAGTGCTCTGCTGAAGCAATCCAAAGCCCAGCCTTCTAAGGAATCTCAATAATGAACGATGGAGACTTCTTTCTTTCGCCGAAAGATCAAAAACAAATGCCCACCAAAAACCAGACCATTTCTCATCCCTTTTAGCCCACAAGGGAAATGATTTTTCGACTAATTTTCTTCCTAATGGCGAAAGAAAAAGTTTATTTCTGCGACAATTGATTAAATTATTGTTAATAAGATTCTCTAAGAGCAACCTACTCGATTTCCGATTTTTACCCAACACCAACTTATTGGTCAGTTCAGCCTTGACTTCGAGCTCTTCAAGCCAATATAGACGGACTAGTAATTGACTAACCTTATTCATTCTCGTCCGACAGCGACATCATTTTTGTATCCAAATTTAGTGTCGCAGTCGGCCAGCAATTAGCGATTTATAAAGAAAGTAAGTGTCTTGAGCGGCTTTTTGCCAGGAAAACTCGTTAGCTTTTTTCAGTCCTAGAGAAGCAAGCCCTCTCCTCTTTTTTTCGTCCTGAAGAAGTGATTTGACCGCTTCAGCCAAGTCCTTGACTTCTGGCTTTGTCAAAATGGCTGCTTTACCAACTACTTCAGGTAAGCTGCCCCGATTAGAAGCTACTACCGGACAACCACAGGCCATTGCCTCAATTACTGGCAAACCAAAACCTTCATCAAATGACGGTTGACAATAAACTGTGGCCAGGTTGTAAATGGCGACCAAATCCTCGGTGGGAATAAAGCCCAAGGTTAGAATATAGAATTTAGAATTTAGAATATAGGGAGTGTGCCTCTCTTTCATTTTCTTCAACCAAGCTAAATCTTTATTTTCCGGATGCGTGGGGTCAAAATCGTCCCTAACTGCTTGTTTACCGACGATCACTAGCGGAGCTCCGATTGCTCGACAGGCGCGCACCAATCCCGGAACGTTCTTATTCCAATTAACATCACCAACATAAAGGACAAATTTTTCTGGCAGACGATATTTCTCTTTTATTTCCCTCAATATTCTTTTACTCTTAATTACTCTAAAAACATCATCAGCGGCCAAATAGACAACATGAATTCTCTCTTTAGGGTAACCAGTTAACCGAGCAATGTCAGATTTTGAGGCAAAAGAGTCGGTAATAACAAGATCTACTCTTTGAAGTAGTCCCCTTTGAATCTCCCAGCGTAAGCGCCCCTTTATTCCCGGAGGATAATGTTCTGGATATTTGACCGGGATTAAATCATGAATGGTAACAACCAATGGCCCCTTTTTTCTAAAAGGCAAAGTAAAAAAATAGGGGTGAAAATAAGGAATATGAAGTAAATCATAATTGGCCTCATCGACCTCCTTTTTACTCCTCAACTCTCTTATCTCCAGATCTCTAAACCCCTTTAATCCCTCTAGCAATCGCTCAGTATAAAACCCAATTCCCCTCACCTTATGACCAGAATAAAGCGGCGAAACATCAAAGCCCACTAAAATCTTTTTCATTCCTGTTTCAATTCCCTAATTAAGAGTCTTACCTGTTTCCTGGTCGACTCAACCATATAACCTGCCACGGGATTTTCTTCATCGATGTACGCCATGCTGTCAACCAAAAGACCGGCAATGGCTCTTTCCAAAAGAGCGGCTTTTAACAAGTGGTGATTAAGTGAGGGGAGACGAAAAATCTCTTCCAACCACAACCGACGTTGTTTCTCTATCTGTTCAGGGGTAATGCCTCTTACACCAGCCAGAGAATAAATAAACCAATGATAGGCAAAGACAGCGTCATAATAAGGATGCTTCCATTTCCAAAAAAGATTAGAAAACAATACCACATCGCCATTGGCTCTAATTAAATCCTCCGCAGAAAAATGGCCATGAACAAACTCCCACTCAATCCCAGACCATATCCTATCCAAAATAACCGCTCCTTCCTTTGCCAAATCTACATCCTCCAGCCTCCTATAAGGACTTTTGGGCTTAACTTTTTGAGCCACCGCCAACAACCTGTCTAAGGCCTCTTTAGAAGAGAGTTTCGATTTCGGACGAGGTAACCAGGGCCTTCTTCGACAATTTTCCCTATACTCAAGATAAAGCCTGAAAAAACTAACTACATCTTTTTCTGTCTGTAACCGGCCACTCTCAACAATCTTAGGTCCAGAAACATATTCCATAATTAAGGCCTCGTATCCCCTTTGAGTATCCCATGGCATGGTATAAAAAAGCCGCGGGGGCCTAATAATTTTGGACTGGTTCTGACGCGCAAAGCTTTCAATCATAAATATCTCGGAGATGCTGGGTTTAACTCCCTGAATCTTCAATACTACCTTCTTGCCTTTGTAAAATCCGCGATAATGAACAGCCCCTAGCTTTCCAGAGCCGAAATAATCAGATCGCCAGATAACATTTTCAGGAATAAATCCTGTCCGCTCAGCAATATCCTCTAACACCTTCGCTTCCTTCCCCCTCATGTCTTCTCCACCAATAAAAGAAGAGACGGTATCTATAGCCTTATCTTTAATTCTTCTTTTTCTCATTCCCTTTATGACCTAAAAATAGCCAAAAAATTACGGTTATTCCCAGTCTTTCTTCAAATCTATCTTTCTTTTCCGATGATACAATTCCCAAAATTTAACATAGGCAGTAATGTGATGAAGAGCTGAATAGACTGAGAAGACAAAACCCGGAAAACCGTCTAAGAATCCTTTATGTCTTAAGAAAAGCAGCCAGAAGGTTTTCTCAAACCGAAAATAGGCTTTTAAGAAAGAAATTAATCCAGGTTTTTCTCCCCTATCTATCATCTCCTGAGCTGTCAAAGTAGTATACCGATTTGACTTTTTAAGATACTCAGAAAAACTAGGATATGGATAGTGAAGTAGATGTCCATTAAGCCAGCCAACTTTTCCATCCACCTCCATTTGCTCGTGTACAGACCTACAGGGAAGTTTTGCTTTCCCCCTCTTAAACAACCTTATCACTGGATCCGGATGCTGACCAGTCTTTCTCAACCACCGACCCAAAAAGAAATTCTTTCTCGGGATCCAATAGGCAACTGCCCTCTTCACACCGGGTGTGTCCCTTCGGACACACCCGGTGTGTCCTTCATCAATAATTGCCAGAATTTCTTTTTTTAACTCTTTGGAAACAACCTCGTCGGCGTCGAGTTGTAATATCCACTCTCCTCGACATTTGTCAATTGCCATTTGTTTATTAATATGAAAAATAGGTTTATTAGTTGTTTTATAAACTCT
Source organism: Candidatus Shapirobacteria bacterium (assembly GCA_027021145.1). Lineage (GTDB taxonomy): Bacteria > Patescibacteriota > Microgenomatia > UBA12405 > JAHJSD01 > JALUUX01. The sequence goes on along the minus strand of JALUUX010000073.1, from coordinate 5,731 downwards.
GGCTCCAAATTTTTTAGCAATTTCGCGCGTTTTGTCAGTTGAAGAGCCATCAACAACTACGATTTCATCAACCCAGTCTTTAACTGACTGCAAACACCGAGCGATATTGGCCTCTTCGTTGCAAGTAGCAATAGCGACCGAGATAGCTGCCTTCGTTTTCTTTTGCTTCACTTTATATAAGTTTATCAGATTATCAGAATTTAACCCTTTCCCCTTCTGCTCGATTTTTCCTTAATATAATTAATCATTCCGTTAATACCCCTAATCAATCCTTCGTAATCTAAAATCAAACTGTCTGCCACAGATCTCGAAATATATCCCTTACCATTCATTTTTCGCAAATGATTCTGGGTTTCAACCGCCTCCCTCCTTGAAGTATAAAAACACTTAATTTTGTTTTTAAAATAGAAAGCCCCATATCCCTCGGCGATGTTGTCTACCACTGCCGCCGAGGACCGTTCGACCTGATCTCTTATTCTAAATTTTTCCTCCCGCGGCAAAGACTTACAAAGTTTATGAACTTTTAACATCAAATCATAAGCTTTTTGCCAAATTCTCAGTTTCTCAAAACCAGGCCTAAGTACCGATTGCATTAAAGAAATAAATTAACTGATAATCTTATCTCTGACACCCTTTCCCCGATACCCCGATAATCCGATAAGCTATTTTGTTCATTCATCATTCTCAATACCCAATACAAACATATCTTGCTCGCAGTCGCTAAACCAATACTTGCCAAAATGCTTTACGGTTGAAAAACCGAATTTATCCGGCGAGGTTAATTTGATCTCTCTTTGAATTTTTTCTGGTGGATATCTTAAATAAAAAAGGGTCAAAATATAGGGTTGATCATATTTTCCCTGAATACATATCTTTTGATATTGATCCCCATTTGTTTTAAGCCACTGGGCTACTGGTCTAAAATCAGGCCAAGCCGAAGGATAGCGTTTCAAATAATGAACAAAGTACTGGTTCCACCAGTAGGCAATTCCCCATAGGTAGAGAGCTAGTATGCCGTATTTTGAATACTGAATAATGAATTGAGTATATTTCAATGCCAATAATTTTAACTTCAACTTTTCACTTTCTACTTCTTTAAATTTTAACTTTAACTTAAACTTAAACTTCAAGATTTGTTTAATTCCCTGAGCAACAAAAAAAGTCAGAGGAATAACCATTGGCAGGGCTCTTAAGGCGCTGGGCGCCTGAAAAGTCATTGCCGAAGCCAACGGTGCTACCAACAACCATAGGATGGGCAAATATTTATGATCTATTTTCTTCTTCAACCAAAACCAGAAACCTAAAGCCAGAAACCAAAATTCAAAAAGATACATTGTTCCCATTTCTGGGACTTTGCTTCGAGGGACTTCATCACCATCAACAAACAAAAACCGGCCGTTAAAATGGGAAAGGTATTTTTGAAAGAAGGCAATACTATAAATGATTGGTTTATTATGAATTAATCGGGCTAAGGCTGGTTTTTGGTGCTGACCAATTAACTCGTTTACTCGCCAAAGCGGTCCAGGATCAGCCAAAAGACCGACCCCAGAAAATCTGGCTGAGGCACCACCTTTCAAAAACGAAATTGCTAAAGGAATTACTAGCAAGAAGCTGATGAAGACGGGAGCAACTAACTCTTTTCTTCTCTTCCAAAGAAAATTTCGGTTAAAAGCTGCTAATCCTAATACCAAGGCAGGAACCACTAATCGAGCACTGTGATAAGTATACATCGCCAAAAGAGAGTGAATAGTGAATAGTGAATAGTGAATAGTGATCGCCCTAGTCTCTTCTTTTTCTGCTCTAAAAAAGTGGTAAGTTGCCAAAAGCGTAAAAAACAAAGCGGCATTGCTTTCCCATCCTCCTCGGGAAAAATGAATATGCCAGGGAGAGACCGACAAAATAAAAGCCCAAATCAGACCGAGAACCTCATCTTGCCAAAGCATTTTGGCTAAAAGATAGACTAAATAAACTGTCGCCACTCCCATTAAAGCCGATGGCAATCTAATTGCCCACTCATTGAGATCCAAGAATTTAACTAAGGGCAGAACAAGATAAAAATAGCCACCTGGCTTATAGTCTCCGAAAGATTTAAAATGAAGAGGCCAAGAATTGCCGTGTTCATCTTTACCGGTCTGGATCAACGACCAGGCATTATAACCAATAGCCGCCTCATCAACATTCAGCGGCGGATAACCACCTAGCCGATAAAGACGGAGAAAAGCGGCCAAAAGTAGAATAAAGATAAGTGTGCTCCGCACGATAGGAGTTGATAGGGATTGATAAGTATCGTGGTCAACAACTCTTATCAGCGAACGAAGTGAGCGCATATCTATTTCCTATCTATTCTTATCTAATCTAAAATCTTTAATCCATAAAACATCACTTGATTATTATTAATCTCTCCTAACGGCTTTAATTGAGCAAAGAATTGTGGATCTTTGTCGATCCCAGAACGTAAAATTTCGTCTTGAGAAAAAATCACTAAACAGTGGCGGCAACTTTCGGCTTTAGCTCGGTCCACCGGTCCAAAGAAAATATTATTGATCTTCTCTACCCGACCAACATCACCAAATTGATTCTCGATTAATCTTGCCTGCCTTTGATATTCTTGAGGCGAATATTGGGAGTAAAAAAGATAATAGATATAGGGTTGGCCGTAAAAATCAGTGAAAACAACTTTATCTGTTCTACTTTTGTATTCTTGAACAAATTTTATGGCATCTTTGTATCCATAAAGCCAATCTTTTGGTTTTCGTTTAACCATATGAACAAAATAAAGGTCAGCCCAATAAATGAAATCGAGAATCAAGAATATTAGTATTGTGTATTTTGAATAGCGAACAATGAATTGGGCATACTTTAATATCAATAATCTTAATTTAAACTTTTTACTTCTTACTTCTTTAAACTTAAACTCTAACTTTAACTTCAAAATTCTCTCTATTCCATAACCAATAAAAAAGCTTAAGGGAATTACCATGGGCAAGCTTCTTACTCCAGAAACAATGTCTCGGGAAAGCGCTGCTGGTAATGGAGCAATGACTAACCAATAGAGGAAAAAATATTCTGAAAATTTGTGCCTTTGAGAAAGAAAACGGGCTAGTCCGATTAACAACAAAATAAGATTAACGTGACCAACCATGCCAAAATATGGCGCACTATGACGAGGATTGTTCCAATCGCCATCAAAAGCTAGAAATCGAGGAGAGAGATGGTTAAAATAGCGAGTTAAAAAACCGCGGAGAAAATAAAGCCCCTCGTGGTGAAACAGATAAAAATGCCAATTCTTCTCTGACAATCTGTCTTCATCAAGAATTGTTTTTATTTCGGACTCTGGTCGACGATAAGAAAGCAAGCTCATAACTTTGAGCCGATTCTTTGCCGGACCAGAAAAAGAAAAAAGATACCAAGCAACAATCAAAATTCCAAGCAAAATAATAGAAATTCGCTCGCTAGCGCTCGCTGAAATTAGAAATTGGAAATTAAATTGTTTAAAAAAGAGGAAAAGCCCGATCAAGATCAACGGCACCAGCATCTTTGCCCCTTGGTAGGTTAATAATGCCAAGAAAAAACAACCAAGACTTAAAAACAAAAACTTATTACTCAAATTTTTTACTTTAACTTCCTCTAACTTAAACTTTAACTTTCTACTTCTAACCAGCAAATAACTTCCTAAAGTTAAAAGGGCCGTCATTACATTTGCTTCCCAAGCGCCGCGAGAAAAATGGATCGACCAGGGCAAAAAAGTTAAAGTTAAGGCTGACCAAAAAGCAATTTTTGTATCTTCAAAAATCTCTTTGACCAACAGATAGAGAAAAACGGATGTCAGAGAACCAAGAATTACTGATGGCAAACGAATTGCCAGCTCATTAAGACCCAAAAGGACCACAAAAGGTAGGGTTAAGTAAACATAAAGACCAGGCTTATAATCACCAAATGATTTAAAAATAAAGGGAAGTAGCTGACCATATTCATCCCGCCCGGTCTTTAGAATCGAGTAAGCATTATAACCCAAAGCCGCCTCATCCCAAAGCAAGGGCGGATATCTTCCTACCAGCCAAATTCTCACTAGAAAACCAAAGAGGAAAATAGTTATCAAAATAATTCTTTCTTTTCTCATTTGAAATAGATTATCAGTTAATCAGGGTATCGGGAAAAGGATATCAGGGATCAGGGTACCAGTTATCTTCTCTCTGATATCCTAACTAGCTGGTCTCTTTTCCTGATAAACTGATATTCCGATTCCCTTTCAGTATTCTATTATCTCAAACGCCGGCGTCCCGTCCAAAAAGTTTATCGTTTCTAACAACTTTCCCCCTTTTACCCAATTCCCCGGCGAAGTAATTAACAAAATTTTTGCATTTTGATCTGTCATTTTGGTTTTTGCATTTTGAATTTTGGATTTTACTTCCCAATCATTCCAAAACTCAAATTTATCAAAAGCATCAACCCAATACCAATGAGCATGATAGTCCCAAATTTTCTTGGGATCTTGCTGATAATAACTTGGTTCCCAGGGCCAGTAAAAAAGAATAAATTCATGGGGCTCACCATATTTTTTAGTGAAAACGATCTTGTCATACTGGCTATAGTGCTCTCTAACATAATCAACCGCCTCTCTGTAACCATACTGCCAGGCCCAAGAATAGGCCGGACGATAAATGCGCCAATAGTCCCGCCACCAAAGGCTAAAATGAATCAAAACGCCAATAACAAAAGTGGCCAAAAGCAGATTTCCTCCGAACCAAGATTTCTCTTTGAGCCAACTTTGGGCCCACCAAAGACCAAGAGAAGTAAATACCATTGGTAATGGCAACACCAAAAGACTGCGCAAAACATGAGGAGAATCACGGGTAATGGCCGAAGGAATAAAGGCGGCAAAAAACCAAATTAGAGGCAACCAATTTCTTTGTTTGACCAGCCGAAACAGGCCAATAATTAAGAATGGGGCAGTGATCAAATATAAAATTCCGTGCTCTGGGAAAGAAAACTGATAATGACTCCCTCCTTTAAAGAAAAGAAAACTGGGAGAAAAGTGGGCCAGATAATTTTTAAGAGAATAGCCAACGAAATAGAGTGGTCGATTATAAATCAGACGAGTCAGGAGCGGCGGCAAGGAAGAAGAAAGTCTTTTCTCAATAATCCGATTAATTGCTCCCTGATCAAGAGGAGTAACCCAAAAAAACCTTGCTCCCCCAGAGCGGTCAAGAACTTGTTTCGCTATTGGCAGGACAAAAATTGAAAAAATCACCAGTGTCATTGCTAACCGACCAAATTGTCTCGATTTAATCAATCGCCCAAGAATAATTAAGATCATTATTGGTACCAACACCCTAGCCGAGTTATAACTATGAAGACTTAAGCCCCAAAAAACTAGAGAAAAAAAGAGTCTATCCGTCAAAAGGAACCAAAAGCCAAGAGCAAAGAGAAAAGCGGCTAAATTGGCTTCGACAGCAATTCGGGAAACAAATAGACTCCAAGGGGAAACAGCAGTTAAAAGAGCGGCCACTAAACCAACTGCCTCGTTTTTAGTCAACCTTTTTCCTAAAAGATAAGCAATGATGGTGATGCCAATGCCGGAAAGAATTGAAATCAACCGAACCGCTAGTGGGTTAAGGCCGAAAAGCCTAACCGAAACAGCAGTTAGATAAATGTATAAAGGTAGTTTGAAATCACCATAGGCCCGGAAAATTAAAGGGAGCTTCGCTCCCCACTCATCTCTACCCGTTTT